>JAJRUC010000229.1 GCA_024278015.1 Chloroflexota bacterium | reverse complement strand
TCGTTCACCGGGTTTGAGGTAAGCCTCTCCACGCCCGAATTTATGCGCTTGCTGAAAGAACACAACATCGTCGTATCGGGCCAATCGGCAGATTTGGCCCCCGCCGACGGCAAATTCTATGCCCTGCGCGATGTAACGGCCACGGTAGAAAGTTTGCCCCTGATTGCGGCCAGCATTATGAGCAAAAAAATCGCCTCCGGGGCTGATGCGATTGTGCTGGATGTAAAAGTGGGCCAGGGGGCGTTTATGCGCACTCCGGCCCAGGCCGAAGCGCTGGCAAATTTGATGGTCGAAATCGGTCGGGGTGTGGGCCGCAAAGTGGCGGCCATCATCTCTGACATGAACCAGCCGCTGGGCTGCGCCGTGGGCAACGCCCTGGAAGTGAAAGAGGCCATCGACACCCTGCGCGGCGGCGGCCCGGCAGATTTTAGAGACCACTGCCTGACCGTAGCGGGTAAAATGGTGGAACTGGCCGGCCAGGCTCCCAATCTGGAAGCGGCCAAATTGATGCTGGCCCAAAAGCTGGATGACGGCGCGGCGTGGGCAAAATTCAGGGAATGGATTATCGCTCAAGGGGGGAGCGAAGCGGAGCTAAACGACCCGACCTTGCTGCCGCGCGCGCCGGTAGTGGAAACGGTTGCAGCGCCGAGGGGCGGCTACATCGCCGGGATAAATGCCGCCGAAGTGGGTAAAACCGGCGTGGCCCTGGGCGGCGGTCGGGAGAAAAAAGGAGACCCCATTGATTACGGGGTGGGCATTGTCCACCACGCCAAAGTGGGCGATTATCTGGCGGCGGGCGCTCCCCTGCTGACGCTGCACGCCCACAGCCCGGAAAGCCTGGCTGCGGCCAAAGCCAGGCTGCTGAAGGCCATCGGGTGGTCAGACACGCCGGTTAAGGCTCCGCCGCACACCCTGAAAATTATTGGATAGGCAATTCCAGAATAATCGTCACCGGCCCATCATTGTGGATTTCAACCTGCATATCCGCGCCGAACACGCCGGCGGCGACTTTTTTTATGCCCTGTTGCCGCAACTGCTCCCCAAAACAGTCAATCAGGGGTTCGGCAATTTCCGGCGGAGCGGCAGCGGTGTAGCCGGGCCGCCGGCCCCGACGGGCATCGGCGTACAGCGTAAATTGAGAGACCACCAGCACTTCGGCGCCCACCGCCAACGCGGACAGGTTCATCTTGCCGGCCTCATCGCTGAACACGCGCAGACGGGCCACTTTCTCCGCCATTTTTGCCGCAATGTCGCGGGTATCGGTGTGGGTAATGCCGGCCAAAGCCACAAAGCCCGGCCCAATTTGGCCCACCACCCGACCTTCGACGCTGACGCGCCCGGCTGTTACCCGTTGCAATACCACCCGCATAGTCACAGAATCCTTTCCAGATTGACGGGAGCAGTTGGCTGTCTCCCGGTTTTGTGCCAGAAAATACACAAATAAATTTATACACAAAAATACATATAGTACCGAGGGCCTATACACAATAATACCGATTGCGGGCCGATTGGCGTTTACTCAGGCTCCGTTTGAAAGTATTTTTTGAAGGATTCCGTATCCGACGGCTTCAACAGCGCAGAAAAAATTTGCCGCTCTTGCCGGGGCAGCAAATCACTGTCAGATATATTCATCTGCGAAAATATCTCGTGGGCGCGGTCAAAATTCCCCCGCCGAATCTCTGCCACGGCGAACATCAACATGCCGTAACGGCTGATATTCTCATCGACAATAAATTTCAGCAGTGTCCGGGAAATTCGCGCCGGGTCGTAGTTCGAGCGCAAAGCGGCTTCGGCCCAGTCTTCATAGCCGGTTTCAAAATCCGGTGGAGAACGGGCGGCTGTATCGGCCCAATATTTCATCGCCGCATCAGCATTGCCTTGCGCCTGAGCCAGCAGCCCCCGGTGCAAGCCCAATCGAAACGGATTCTTTTCTTTTTTCAGCCAACGCGCTGCTTTATCCAACAAGCCGGCTTCCAGATACATAACGTACAGGGGGTAATAATCTCTGTTCTTGTTACCGGCAGATTGCATAGCCTCAAGCCATGCGGCCTCGGCCTCGGTATGCCGGCCCATCAATTTATACACCACAAATAATGTTGTAGTGGCCCAGTAGCGGTCTTCCGTTTTCTTTTTTGAGCGGGCAATGGCCTTTTGCAAATTGACGACCGCTTCTTCGTATTCTTTTTCATCCAATAAAATCTGTCCCAATGATAACCAGGGCCACGACTCTGAAGAATGGGCCACCGCCAGCGAGCGCATTTCGTCCAGCCCTTCGGCTACCTGACCGTTTTCGGCCTTCAGGCGGGCGATGACGTGCCGCCAGTCCGGGTGCATGGCCGCAGGCGTCGTCTCCAGCAATTGCTGGTACAGTTCAATCGCTCGCCGGTAATTCCCCCTGCGTCGATTCAAATCCGCCAACATTTTGGCGCTGAGGATACGCAGCTTGTTCAGATCCGGGCGACGGCTGACAACCGCTTCACTCAACTTGCCTAATCGCAAATAAATCCGGCTGAGAACAGCTTCGGCCTGCTCAAGCTCCCCACGTTCCAAATGGCGCTCGGCTTGCGCGTATAAATCGTCATAACTGCCCGAAACAAATCCTTGAGTATACATGATATCGTTTTTCCCTTCAGCCGGCTAATCGCCCTCTCGCCTCGCATCCAAAAAGCGATTGGTCGGGCCGGTCATAGTTTTGCCATTATATCATTCATTGCTATACTTGAACAGATTTAGTAGATAGATGAGGATGCAATGCCGATAAAACTCCTGGCGCTGGATTTGGATGGCACGATTGTCTCCAATCTCTCGCAAATTTCACCACACGTTCAACAGACCATCACCGCCGTTATGCGGCAAGGTATTTATGTAACCCTGGCCACGGGCCGCGAATACACGGTTACGGCCAAATTTGCCCGGCAACTGAAGCTCAACGCGCCGGTTATCAGCTATCAGGGCGGCTTGCTGGCCGACCATCGCAGCGGCAAAACGTGGTTTGAACACACCATTCCCGCCGAGGTCAGCCGGGCGGTCATTAAATTTGCCCGCCGCCACAAATTGCCGATGTTAATGTACACGGCCACCGCCCCCTGTACCGAACTGCCATCGCCCCTGATGCGCCACACATTTCTGGAACGGGCGCAGACCGGTTTTGATACGGTCAATAATTTACTCAGCGTACTGTCTCATCATGAAGCGGCCCTTAAATTTGTTTTTATTCAGCCGGAAGCGCAGACCGATGCGGTGTTTGATTTATTGCAAACGCAATTTAACCCCCAATTAACCGTTATCCGTTCTTTGGAAACGCTGGTGGAGACAATTTTGCCCCACACCTCCAAAGGCAATGCCCTGATGCGCCTGGCCGAACATCTGAATATTCCCCTGGCCGACACAATGGCTATCGGCGACCAGGACAACGACGTTTCTATGCTAACTGCCGCCGGGCTGGGGGTGGCAATGGGCAACGCCTCGCCGCAGGCCAAAGCCGCCGCCGCCGTGGTTGCCCCCCCGTTGGCGGAAGACGGGGCCGCCTGGGCCATAGAAAGATACATTTTAAATGGACACCCTCCTGCTTGAAGCGCGGTCTCCGCAATCAATTGCCGGGGCCGTCGAAGCCCTGCGCCGGGGAGCGGTCATTGCCCTGCCCACCGATACAGTGTACGGCGTGGGGGCGACGGCCTTCAATCCGCAGGCTGTGGCCCAAATTTTCGCCCTCAAAAATCGCCCCCCGGAAAAAGCAATCCCGGTTTTTGTGCCGTCCATCGCCGCCCTGCCCCAGGTTTGCCGCCCAATTCCGAAGGCGGCCCGGGCCTTGCTGTCTCGATACTGGCCCGGCGCTCTGACCGTCATCCTGCCGGCGCATCCATCGCTGCCGGGGATTATCACCAATTACGGGCGCACCGTCGCGGTGCGTATGCCCAATCATCCGGTGGTGATGGCCTTGCTGGCCGAACTGGGCGAACCGCTGGCCGTGACCAGCGCCAACTTGTCGGGGCGGCCCACCCCCAAAACCGCCGGCGGCGTGCAAAAAGAGTTTGCGGGCCGCCTGCCGCTGGTTTTGGATGACGGCCCCAGCCCCGCCGATACTCCATCAACCATTATCGATTTAACCTGCGTCCCGCCCGGAATTTTGCGGCAGGGCAGCCTGGTCATCCCCCCCGAAAGCCCGTATGTACGATGAATTTGTAGCCGTAAACAAAAAAGAGGAACTATGAACAGACGTAATTCTTTAACCCCGGCCATCGTCTTGATTGCCATTGGCGGCTGGTTTTTACTGACCAATCTGGGTTACAACCTGCCCGGTCTGGAACAACTCTGGCCGCTGTTCATCATTTTCGGCGGCCTGTCGGCGCTGTGGTCTTATGCCGGCGGCCAAACCCGGGACCCCGGCCAGATTTTTACGGGCATCACCGCCCTGGGCATTGGCGCATTCTTTTTGCTGTTCACCATGAATTTGCGGATTCCGGTGCTGGGGCGCGTCGGCTGGGGCGATATGGCCCGCTTGTGGCCGGTGTTCCTGCTAATGGCCGGAACAGGCTTTTTGGGCCAGTTTATCTTCAGCGGCTTCAGGAATCCCGGCACCTTGCTGACGGGCGTGGTGGTGACGGCCATTGGCGCAATAGCCCTGGCCTTTACCCTGGGCTTGCTGAACCGCAATCTGGGAGCGCTGATATTTAAATTTTGGCCGGTAGCGCTCATTGCCCTCGGACTCGCCATTCTGGCCCAGTCCCTGTTCAAGCGACGCTGACATGCTCATCGGCATTGACGCCAGCCGGGCCGCCCTGGCCCGCCACACCGGCACCGAAACCTATGCCTGCCGGCTGATTCAGGCTATGGCCCCCCTGGCCGACAGCCGGGTTCGGCTGCGATTATACACCCATCAACCCCCGGCCCCGCGCCACTGGCCCACCGGCCCGTTTGTCGAAACGCGGGTCATACCCTTTCCCCGGCTGTGGACCCACCTGCGCCTGGCCGCCGAAATCAGCCGCCACCCGCCGGATGTCCTGTTTGTGCCCGCCCACGTGTTGCCGCTGTACTGCCCGGTTCCGGCGGCTGTCACCGTACACGACCTCGGCTACCGGCATTTTCCGCAGGCGCACACCCGCTTTCAACGCTGGTATCTGGAAGCCACCACCCGGCGGCACGCCCGCGTGGCCCGGCGCATCATCGCCGATTCCGAAGCCACACGGGCCGACCTGCTGCAATTTTACCACGCCGACCCGGCCCGCATCAAAGTGGTTCATTTGGGGCTGGATTCCGGTTTGCAGCCAACGTCCCTCACCCCGGCAGTGCGTCAAAAATACGGCCTGCCGCAAACTTATCTGTTGCATCTGGGCACGCTTCAGCCCCGAAAAAATCTGGCCCGGCTGCTGGCCGCATTCCGGCAAATCAGCAGCGACTTTCCGGCGGTTCATCTGGCGCTGGCGGGCGGCGCGGGTTGGCTGGCGCAAGATATTTTTAACCGGATTGCGGCCCTCAAACTGACGGACAGGGTGATTTTGCCCGGCTACATCCCCGAAGCGGACAAAGCCGCCCTGTTGAGCGGGGCGCTGGCCTACGTTTTTCCCTCTCTATACGAAGGATTTGGCCTGCCCGTTCTGGAAGCGATGGCCTGCGGCACACCTGTTTTGGCCGCCAACACTTCATCGCTGCCGGAAATTGCCGGCCAGGCGGCCTTGCTGGTCAACCCGCTCAATGTCGAAGCCATTGCCGGCGGCATGCGCCGCTTGCTGACGGATGAATCACTGCGCCGGTCGCTGGTTGAAAAGGGCTTCCATCGCATTGAAGCGTTTTCGTGGCAAAAAGCCGGGGAGCGAATCTGGCGTATCCTGCTGGAACTTGCCCAGGAATCGGGCCTGACGGTATAATAAACGTCGATAGTAATTTACCCGCCCGCCAAAACAAGACGCGAAGCGAAAAGATGCAGCCAATTAAATTAAATCCGCACAGCAAAATACTGGTGGTTAAACTGGCCGATTTGGGCGATGTGCTGACCGCCACGCCCGCCCTGCGCGCCCTGCGAGAATCGTACCCGCAAGCCACCATCGACTTGCTGCTGACGCATCACACCGCGCCGGCAATGGCCCACAGCCGCCTGGTTGATAATCTCATCCCCAGCGACAATTTTCGCATTTTCAGCCCCGCCGAAGCCTTCCGGCTGCACCGGCTCAAGGCCGGCCCGGCCCTGTTTCGACGCATTTGGCGGCGATACGAGGCCGTGGTGATTTTGCATCACCTGACCCTGCGCAGCGGCGCCCTGAAATACGCGGCCATCGCCGGCGCAAGCGGGGCCAATGTGGTGGCCGGATTGGCCCCGCCCGGCAAAAGGGGCCGATTTTTGACCCGCGCCGTACCAGACGAAGGCTTCGGGGCGCGGCGCGAAGTGGATTACTGGCTGGCCGTGGCCGGTTTGCTGGGGGCCAAAACCGATGACCCTTCGCTGGAATTGGCCGTTTCTTCGCCGGATGAAGCCTGGGCCGCCCAAAAACTGGCCGACATCAACCCGACCGGGCCGGTGGTGGTTGTGCATCCCGGCTCCGGCGGCTTTAGCAGCGCCCGCCGCTGGCCGGCCAGTAATTTCGCGGCCGTGGCCGACGCTTTGGCCCGGCAAGGGGCGCGCATTGCGCTGGTGGGTCGCCCCGGCGACGGCGCCGACGCGGTTTCGGCGGCTATGAACGCGCCCGCCACTGATTTAACCGGACAAACCACGCTGCATCAATTGGCGGCTCTGTTGCAAAAAGCAGATCTGTTCATTGGGGGAGATTCGGGGGTAACGCATGTGGCGGCGGCCTGCGGAACGCCGCTGGTCGCCATTTTTGGGCCGACAAACGCTTCGGCGTGGGGGCCGGCGGGCAAAAACCGGCGGGTGTTGCAAGCGACGCTGCCCTGCGGCCCGTGCGCCTATGTGGGCCATCGCGTGGGCCTGCGGCACGGCTGCCAGGCCCGCACCTGCCTGAAACTGGTTGCGCCCCAACAGGTGCTTCGGGCGGCCCGCCATCTGCTGAACGCCCCCCCCCCGGCGCGTCCGTCTGAATCGCCCCCCCCGGACAACGTCGCTTTGCCGGCGGCATCCATCCCCACCGCCGAAATTTTGGGAGTGCGGGTGCAGGCCGTCACCTTTGAGCAAACCTTGCAGCGCATCGAAGCCTTCATCGCCACGCGCAGGCCGCATCAAATTGCCACCGTCAACCCGGAATTTGTCGTTGCCGCTCAGGGCGACGCCGTCTTCCGGCGTATCATCAATCGGGCGGCGCTGGCTTTTCCGGATGGAACCGGCTTGCTGAAGGCGGCTCGCTGGCTCAGGCAGCCCCCTCTGCCGGAACGCATCGCCGGGGTAGATATTGTGGACGCGCTGGCCCGGCTTTCGGCGGAAAAAGGGTACCGGCTGTACTTTTTGGGCGCAAGGCCGGGCATCGCCGAAAAAGCCGTCGCCGCGCTAAAAAACCGCTATCCCAAAATGGTCGTTGCCGGCGCGTTTGCCGGTTCGCCCCGCGCCGCAGACGAAGACGAAATTGTCAGCCGGATACAGGCCGCCCGGCCCGATGTGGTGCTGGTGGCCTACGGCGCCCCCCATCAGGATAAATGGATTGCCCGCAATATGAACCGCCTGCCCGCCGGCGTTCTCATCGGCGTCGGCGGGGCCTTCGATTTTATTTCCGGCGCCGTCCGGCGCGCGCCGGTATGGATGCGTCGCGCCGGGCTGGAATGGGTTTATCGATTCGCGCAACAGCCGTCGCGCTGGCGCAGAATGTGGAACGCCGTGCCCCGATTTGTGTGGCTGGCGCAAAAAGAACGCCTCCGCCAAAAATTCAGCCAAAGACATTGACTATGACAGCAGGAATCGCCCTCGAACTGACCGCCGCCGGCCGGCGCAGACTTCGCAACGGCTTGCGCGTGCCATCCAAAGTATTACAGCCCGCCGCCTTGATGCCATGACGCAGAGGCAGTTGGCTCTGGTAGAATTAATAAAAGCAACCCCCCATCAACTTGAAAGGCTGCTTTTCAGAAACCGGCGCGCATTAAGTAAATTGAACCGTGCAGGTTGACCGGCCCGATTCCTCCATCAATCGCAATCGCCGGCCATCACACCGCACCTGATAATGATACCGAAACCGCCCCCGGTCATCCAGCTTTTCCGTCCAGCAACGTTCCACGGCCTCCACGGTCATCAATTCCGGTCTGTCAGCAACGGACAGCCGGGCCGGAAACGCCCCAAAGCGCCGTTCAACAACGGTAGCCACAAAATCGACCATTATGATTCATCCCAGATTGAATTGAGATTAAAGGCCGAACCGAGCGTTTCAGTGGTGGATTCGTCACCAACCACCTTGAAAGTGCGCCCGGACGCGCCCGCGCCGGTGAGCAGCGGTTGGCTGCCGTAATTCACTCCGCCGGTATTGCCGGGGGGCGAATTGACGACCACCACCGGCGGATACTGCCCCATCTGTTGCCGGTTTTGGGCTTGCTGAAGGTCTCTTTGGCGCATGTTGTAGATGAGAATGAGCGTGGTGGGAATGGTTGCCACCAGCCCAAAGAAGATACCGACAATCACGGCCATTGCGTCTGCGCTCATTCGAAAGCCGACCGCAACGCCCACCCCCAGCATCAACAGCCCGCCCAATATCAGGATAAATTTTTTCATATCAGCTGCTCCCCCAGTCAGTAAAGAGTTGGCCTACTTGATTAATTTCAATTGCGTGCCGAACAAGGCCCGCAACTTGCCGGCCCCAAATTTGCCGGGCGACGGTTTTTTGGGCGCCCGGTACGGCCCGGTTGTACCCGTGGGGGCCAGGGCCACGGGAGTTTCTTCGGCCAGCCAGCGCCGGCTGCGACGGCTGCCGGCCTGCATGCGCTGCACAATTTGCCGCATCTCTGCCGGTGAACTGTACGCTGCCTGAAAGCGGGTGACACGCCCCTTTGAAACCAGCAGAAAATCGCCGCGCCCCAGCAATTTTTCCGCGCCGGTGCCGGCCATTCCGGCGGCTACTTTGGCATCGTCCGGGCTGGCTACGCTGCCCACCAGTCGCACCGGAAAGTTGCTTTTGGTCAAACTGCCAATTGAGGCGGCCAGCGGTTTTTGGGTGCAGGCCACAATGTGGATACCGGCGCTGCGCCCGCGCTGGGTCAGGCGGGTCAGCAAGCGGCCCATCGCGTTGCCCCCCTGGTCAAGCAGGTCGGCCACCTCATCAATAAAAACCACCACGCGCGGTTCGCTGATGCCTTGCCGGTCCCGGCGCACCATTTCGTCCACCAAATCAGCCAGCAAAAAGATAGACTGATGCACCTCTCGCTCAACGGGCCTGAGCAAGTGGGGCAGCCCTT
>JAJRUC010000228.1 GCA_024278015.1 Chloroflexota bacterium | reverse complement strand
TTGATTTCGAAGACGGTTTTGGTGTAATAATCCAGGCCGCGCACCAGCTTGAAATCGATGCTGTGCGGAATATTGAGCGCATCCAGGTACGAGCGTAATTTTTCCAGATGGCCGGCGCAGTCGTCGCACAAGTGGTCGATGAATCGGGGCGCGTCGGCCAAAAAACGTTGGGTGGTTTCCTCTTTGGTGTCAAGGATGCGCAGCGGGTTTTGGCGCAGGCGGCGGCGGTCGTCTGCGGGCAGCAGGCTTTCGTATTGCTGAAAACAGGCTGTCAGTTTTTGCAGATAGGCCGGCTTGCAGGCCGGGCAGCCGGTTGAATTGAGGTGCAGGTTCAGGCCGGTGATGCCCAGCGTATTGAAGAGATGCCAGGCCGCATTAATCAGTTCCGCATCGACGGCCGGGTCCTTTTCGCCCAGAATTTCCAGATTAAGCTGGCTGTGCTGGCGATAGCGTCCCTTTTGGTTGCGCTCGTGCCGAAACAGCGGCCCGTGCGTCCACAATTTGACGGGCGCGGGCAGGGTGTGCATCCCGTTCTGGATGAAGGCCCGCATCACTCCGGCGGTAAATTCGGGCCGCAAAGAGAGCAGTTCGCCGTCGCGGTCTTCAAAAATGTACATCTCTTTTTCAACGATGTCGGTTCCCTGGCCCACCCCGCGTTTGAACAGGGCGGCATTTTCCAGCAGCGGGGTGTCGATGCGTTCAAAGCCGAATAAATTGAAAGTGCGTTGGGCGGTGTCCAGAATGTAGCGCCAGTAAGGTTGGTCGGCGGGCAAGACATCTTGCATGCCGGTCAGGCGGCGATGGATTAATTTTGCCACAGAAAACTCCAGAGTTGGGTTGAGTGATTATAATCATACGAGTGTCATTGCGAGGCGTGTTTTTTGCGCCGAAGCAATCGCCATTGCCATAAGCAGAGATTGCTTCGCTACGCTCGCAATGACAAAATTCAACTGCCGTGTCATTCACACTATTCGACGGGTAGTATACCAGTATCTTAAATTGAAGTCTATTTATTGGGCCGGATTTCTGTAATTAAAAGTTCAAAAGGATGAATGTAAAATTGGTTTGCGCCGGTGTTGCGCAACCGGTTTTGCATTTTACGTTTTGAACTTTTAATTGCCGGCCGGTTTTTCTTTGGCTAATTGCCACAAAAAAAGCAGGGTCAGGCCGGCCAGTATGACAATGGCAATCAGCTTGTATATCCGGGAGGCGATGAGCAGAGCCAGCAGGCCGAATACCAGACAGAAAAGGTAGTAGCCCAGCACAATGGTTCGCTGGCTGAAGCCCCGGTCCAGCAGCCGAAAGTGCAGGTGGTCGCGCCCGGCCGTCAGCGGCGAGCCTTGCTTGCGCCAGCGGCTAATCATCAAAAAGGCCACGTCGATGATGGGGATGCCCAGTACCAGCAAGGCCGTAGCCACTTTGGCCGGGGCCAGAATACTGAGCGATGCCAGCGCCCAACCCAGGGTTAAACTGCCGGTTGACCCCATAAAGATTTTGGCCGGAGAAAAGTTGAAGGGCAAAAATCCCAAACTGGCCCCGGCCAGCGCCAGCGGAAACAGATACACCCGGCTCTGCCCCAGTCGATAGGCGTGCCAAGCGAAGAGCAAGGCGGCAATGGCGGCTACGCCGGCGGCCAGCCCGTCCAGCCCGTCCAGAAAATTGACGGTGTTGAGCATCCCCATTACCCAGAAAATGGTGAGGGGCCAGGTGATAAACCACGGGAAGCGCGTTTTACCCAGGATGGGCAAGGTCACTTCTTCAATGAAGATGGTGAAGCCGACGGCAATCAGCGCCACGGCCAGTTGGGCCGTAAATTGCGGCCACGAAGGCAGTTCCAGCAGGTCGTCAATCAGGCCGAACAGGAAGATGAAGACCGCCCCGGCCATAACCCCGGCCAGCAATTTGTATTCCGGCGAGCCGGTGGGGGGCCGGTTGAGGGCAAAGACCAGCAGGGCCGCGCCCATAAACCCGCCGAAAATAGCCACCCCGCCCATCCGGGAAATCAGGCCGTGATGTTTGCGTCGTCCGCCCGGTTTGTCGGTCAGGCCCAGGCGGGGGCCGGCAAAAATCATCAACGGGGTCAGGGCCAAACTCAGCAAAAAGGCCGTAGAAAAAATAAGCAGGCTCATCGGGTTATTGGTTATCCCAAAAACCTTCCAGTTCCACGCCCAGGCCATCGGCCAGGCGGTTGACGAAGGCAAAGTAGCCCACAATCTGGTTAATATCCAGAATGGCCCGGTCAGTGAAGCCCGCCAGCCGCAAGGCGTCCACATCCTGCCGGGTTACGGCCCAGGGCGTCTGGGTCAGTTTGGCCGCGTAATCAAGCATGGCTCGCCGGGCGGGCGTTAAATTCGCCTGGGTGTAATCAGTTTTAAGCTGCTCAACCAGCGCCGCGTCTTTTGTTAGCTTAAGGAGGCCCGCTCCATGATGGGTCATTCAGTAATGGCAGCGGTTGGCCGCCGAAACCACCACGGCAATCATTTCCCGGTCGGGCCGCTTGAGGGGCGATTTGCCGTACATAACTGTTTTGTACAAATGGATATGGGCTTTCAGGCTTTCGGGGTGAAGGCTGTGGATTTTGAGGATGTTGTCCACTCCGCCCCACGGCGCCAGCAGGTCGGCGTACAGATTAAAGACCTCGCCGTCGGCCTCTTCTTCGCTAATTGTTTTAATCCATGCCATAGCATATCTCCTTTGAAAATCAGGCGGTGCCGAACTGGCGGTCGCCGGCGTCGCCCAGACCGGGCACAATGTAGCCGTGTTCGTTCAGGTGGTCGTCAATGGCGCCGATGTGGATGGGCACGTCGGGGTGGGCGGTCTGCATGGCGGCAATGCCTTCCGGCGCGGCAATAATGCCGATGTATTTGACGCGCGAGGCGCCCCACTTTTTCAGAATATCGATGGTGGCAATGGCCGAACCGCCTGTCGCCAGCATGGGGTCCAGCACCAGACAGACCTGCACGGTGGGCAGCACCGGCAGTTTGTTGTAATACTGCACCGGTTGCAGGGTTTGCTCATCGCGGTACAAGCCAATGTGCCACACTTCGCTGCTTGGCATCATTTCCCACACGCCTTCAACCATGCCCAAACCGGCCCGCAAAATGGGCACCAGGCCGATTTGTTCTTGCAGTAAAAAGCCGCCGGTGGTGGTCAGCGGCGTTTCTACTTTGGCGGGTTTCAGGGCCATATCTTGCGTTGCTTCGTAGGCCAGCAAAATAGAAATTTCGCGGGTCAGCTCCCTGAATTTTTTGGGGGTTGTGTTTTTGTCGCGGAGTTTTGCCAGTTTGTGCTTTACCAGGGGATGCCGGGATTCATACACCAGGTTGTTCATCAGAAACGCTCCTTAAGTTAGCTGTATATTTTTCAACCGGCTTGCAAAAAAGCCCGGGCCAACCAGCGCCGGGCTTCCGTAGAAACCATTTGATTATAACGTGAAAACCCACAAATATCAACTTTGAACAGACTTTCGGGCTTTACGGTTTGTTTACGGTGAGCCGACGCTTGTTTACGATTTTGTCACGCAGTTTTCACGAAGTTTTTGCCTTGCCTTTACCCATCTGCGGCCCGCTTCCTCTTATACTGAAAGCAGGATGAACAAACATCGAATCATTCAAAAAGGATTTTGAATGTGAGCCGGACGCGGGTAGTTAAATTAGGGCTGATAGTTGCGATTTTATGCGGGTGGGGGGCTGTGTCTCCGGCCCGGTTAACCGCGCTGGCCGATGGCCCCGCTGCCGCTTCCGATTCTTCAGCCTTGATTATCCTTCCCCCGCCACAAAATCTGGCCGAAACCATCGCTGCCGTCCGGCAACAAGGCGCGGTGGTGACGCATATTTTTCCGCCAGATGCCTTTATTATGCGCGGAAACTTGTCCGCTGCCCCAACTCGGGCCATTATCCGGCAAACCGCTGTTGATGCGGCCCAACTTGCCGGGTGGACGCCTTCGGCCCGGCAGGCGGCGGCAGTGTGGAACAGCTTGCTGCCGGCCCCCGTCGCGCCCGCAGACGGCGCGCCCGGCCTGGGGCAACACCCCGATGAAACCCTGCCCGACGCTTTCGACGCGCCTGTTTCCATTGGCCGGGGCGCGGCCTCTGAAACGCCCTTGCCCGATTTTTCGGAAACCAGCCAGTTTTTCATCGGTTCGGCGGCGGTGGGCATTGTCTTTCCGGAAAGCACCGGCCAAACTGACCCCTCTACCGAAGACTGGACGGCGGACGAACGCACCCTGGTAGTGACGGAAATTGCCAACGCCCTCAACTGGTGGGCAGAACGCGAACCGCAGGCGCATCTTTCGTTTGTGTACGATAATATCGAAGCGGAAACCATACCCACTGCTGTCGAGCCAATCAATCGCCCCCACAGCGACCAGCGCCTCTGGATTGCCGAGACGATGACCGGTATGGGCTTTGGGGGAGATAACTACTTTGAACAAGTGCGGGCTTACAACAACTATCTGCGAGAGACGCACCACACCGATTGGGCCTTCACCATTTTTGTGGTCGACAGTTCTGCCGATGTTGATAATCGCTTTAGCGACAGTTACTTTGCCTACGCCTATTTGGGCGGCCCGTTTATGGTGTTGACCTACGGCAACAACGGCTATGGGCCATCGAATATGGATGCGGTGGCCGCCCACGAAATCGGCCATATCTTCCGGGCGCTGGACCAATACGGCGCGGCCAATATGGGCTGCGCGTTGACATCGGGCTATTTGGGGGTGGAAAACCAAAACAGCCAACTTGGCTGCGCCGGCGACGAACCGAGCATTATGCGCGGGCAGGTTTATCCCTTTGTCCATCAGCAGCTTGACCGCTACGCCCAGGGCCAGCTTGGCTGGCGAGATAGCGACGGCAACGGTATTTTGGACCCGCTGGATGTGGGCCTGGCGGTTGATGACCTGGCCTGGCAAGCGGCGGATGCGTCTAACGTGCTGGATGTCTCCGGGCGTTTGGTCGAAACACCGTTCCCGTCGCCAAAGTACCGGAGCGCGCTGATTAATACCATTGCCGGGCTGCGCTATCGGGTGGATGACGGCCCCTGGCTGGCAATTGAGGCCGTCGACGGGGCGTTTGACGGCTATGATGAAGCCTTCCGGTTTGTGACCGGGCCGCTCAACAGCGGGCTGCATACCATCACCCTTCAAATGGAAGATGATTTGGGCCTGAACCGGGAAGTTGCGCTGCTGACTACAACTGTCACCGACCCGCTGGCCGGTATTCTGGAGACGCAATTTGCCGGCGAAACGGCCACGGTGCGGGTAGAAGCCGGCGGCGGAGCGCAAACGGTGGGGGGTACGGCCACACAACTGACCGGCGGCCTGATTGTGGGGGTGGAATACCGGCTTGACGGCGGCGCGTGGCAAGCGTTGCCCGGCCCGTTCAACCAGGCGACCGCGCCGTTTGAGATTGCGCTTGCGGCAGAGATGCTGGGCGAGGGCAGTCACATCATCGAAGCCAGAGCCATTGACGACCAGGGCCACATTGATGACACGCCTGCCACTATGACCCTCAATGCGCAGGCGGTTTCAACCGGCCGCACGGTTTTCCTGCCGCTGGTGGTTCGTTAGACGGTTTGGAATTGATTACCGGAAACGCCGGGGAGGGGGGATTAAGGGGGGAGCAACTACAACTTCATCGGCTTGTTGTTTGACAATGAGTGCCACAAGTATTTTACGGATAGACACTAACATTGTCCATCACAACATATTGAAGGAAGGCCTTAATTTTCTACAAAAACCCTTCACGGTTCACAGCCTTATACAAAAGGTTAGACAGGTTTTAAGTTAGTTAGGACTTACGCAGTTGCAACATTTTACCCCCCTCAGTCCCCCCTCAAGCGGGGGGAATTAGCTCCTCCCCCGACATCGGGGGAGGTTGGGAGGGGGTAAAACACCGTGATTTACCGCAACTGCGTAAGTCCTGTTAGTGTCTATCCGTAAATTAATTACGCCGGGTGATGGTCAGGATAGTTGAGGTTGAAAACAACCGGATTCGCGCTTTTTACCCCCTCCCCGGCCACCTGTGCCCTTCGGGTATCCCCCTAAAAGGG
>JAJRUC010000227.1 GCA_024278015.1 Chloroflexota bacterium | reverse complement strand
TGCTGCAAATGCTCGATGCCCTGCGCGAAGTGGATTTTCGCAACGCCATCAATATGCCCTTTTCCGATGCCGGCATTTTGCGCAGTATGCAGCCTTACCTGAACCTGGCCCAGAAACTGGGTAGTTTGCAGGCCCAACTTGCTGAATCACCCATTGAACATATTGAAGTGGAAATTAAAGGCAAGGATATTGAAGACCATATCAAACCCATTACGGTGGGTATTCTCAAAGGGATTCTGGAGCCGGTGCTGCATCGTACCGTCAATTACATTAACGCGCCGCACCTGGCCCGGCGACACGGCATCAGCGTGTCGCAAACTACCGGCCTGCACGGCCCGGATTATCCCAACCTCATCACCTGCCGGGTAGAGATGAAAAATGGAACCCACCGGACACTGATGGCCTCTCTGTTTAACGACAAAGAACCGCGCCTGGTGCAAATTGACGGCTGGCGCGTTGATGTGCGGCCGGAGGGGCATATTCTGGTTACCCAAAGCCACGACCAGCCCGGCGTTATTGGGCAGGTGGGCACTATGCTGGGCGCGTACAACATTAACATTGCCACATGGCGCACCGGCCGCAACAAACCGGGCGGGCGGGCCATCTCATTCATCGGCGTAGACCACGAAGTGCCGGCGGAAGTCGTCGACGCCATCCGCAAAATTGATTTGATGGAATCCGTGCAAACCGTCAACCTGTGACGGGGCACGCCGAAATTCGGTTGTTTCCTCTCCCCTTAATCCCGGATGAAGAAACCGCTTCGCGCCCTCTTTGAGGGGAGAAACATTCCTTCCAGGACTCTCAATCACTTCGCCCTTCCCCTCAGGGCAAGGGCGAATACAGGGAGGGTGGAGGAAAACAACGATTTTTCAAAACTTTGAAAGTAACATTCCCCAAATGGTACAGGCGTAACAGTCGTGGCGTATAAATTGACTAAATGCCCCCCTTCTGCTAAAATATGGCCGTCTGGAGAAGGACGGGGATTATCCTGGAGGGATGGCAGAGTGGTTGAATGCGGTGGTCTTGAAAACCACTGAAGTCCTTTGGGCTTCCGGGGGTTCGAATCCCTCTCCCTCCGCCATTTTACAAATGTATATCAATTTGGGGAGATGCCAGAGTGGTTGATTGGGGCCGCCTGCTAAGCGGTTGTGGGGTCGTAAAGCTCCACCCAGGGTTCGAATCCCTGTCTCCCCGCCTCAAAAATAACCGTTCTGATTTTTCAGGATGGTTGTTTTTATTTGACTGAATTTTAGCCAAAGGATATTGTCGTGCTGAACGTATCATTATCGCAAGCTCCGTTTGTTTTTCTGGATGTGGAAACCACCGGCTTGCGCCCCGATTTGGGCGACCGGGTGGTAGAAATTGCCCTGCTGCGCACCGTCGGCTTTGAGGAAGTCGGCCGGTTTGCCGCGCTGGTCAATCCGCAGCGCCCCCTGAACAGGGACGCTATGCGGGTGAACGGCATCACCCCGTCTATGGTGGCCGAGGCCCCTACCTTCGCCGAAATCATTGACCAGATGCAGCCTTTGTTGCAAAATGCCGTCATTGTGGCCCACAATGCCCCCTTCGATATGGGCTTTTTGCAAACCGAGTTTCAAATTGCCCGCGCCCCTCTGTCCGCCGGCCCCATTCTGGATACGCTTATGCTGGCCCGGCGACAGTACAACTTTTACAGCAACAGCCTGGGCAATATTGCCCGCAGCCTCAACATTCCCACCCCCGCTGCCCACCGCGCTCTGGGCGATGTGTTGACCACTCACGCTGTCTTTCAGCGCTTTGCCGCCGATTTGCAGCCGCAGGGCCTTGTTTCGGTGGGCGATTGGTTGCGGCTGCAAGGGGGCGTGGTATGGCAGGCCGAGGCCGCCATTGACCGGCTGGCCGACGACCATCCCCTGAAAATTGCCCTGACCCAATCCCGCCCCCTTAAAATTGATTATCGCACCGGCGGCGGACACATCACCACCCGCATCATCGAGCCGAAAACCGTATCCGGCCGGTTTGTGGTGGCCTTTTGCCGCTTGCGGCAGGAACAGCGCACCTTTCGCCTGGACAGAATTTTGAAAGCGGAGTTGATGCCCCATGACTGATTTTTCCCGTATCAAGGCAGTGCTGTTCGATATGGACGGCACGCTTATAAAGCACACCTGGCAATACGCCCAAATCACCGATGCCCTGTTCGCCCAATTTGCCCCGGCGCTGGCTCCTTTAACCCACGATGAATTTTACGATGTTTTTTGGCAGAAAAATATCGATATGTGGACTATGATGGTGGATGGCGCCATTAACGGCGACACGGCCCAGGAGTACAGCTATCGCAATACGCTGCGGGCTTTGGGTAAAGATGTGGGCCTGGCCGCCGATATGGTCAGTTTTTGGACCGGGCTTGTTTTGGCCGAAGCGGCGCCCTTTGAGGATACGCCGCGCGTTTTGGGGCAGTTGCGGCGCCGGTTTACCACCGGCATTGTGACCAACGGCTTTACAACTATGCAGCGGGCCAAAATCAATACCTATCGGCTGCATGAACTGGTGGATTTTTGTATGGTGTCTGAAGAAGTGGGTTTTCACAAACCGGATGTGCGCATTTTTGAACACGCCCTGCGCCGGGCCGGCAACATCGCCCCCGCCGAAGCGATATT
This sequence comes from Chloroflexota bacterium, assembly GCA_024278015.1. Classification (GTDB taxonomy): domain Bacteria; phylum Chloroflexota; class Anaerolineae; order 4572-78; family 4572-78; genus JAJRUC01. The sequence continues at coordinate 2,781 of JAJRUC010000227.1, read as the reverse complement.
TGTGGGCGATAATCCGGAAACCGACATCGCCGGTTCGCTGGCCGCCGGTATTCAGCCGGTGCTGGTGGCTTGCAACAAGGCCCGTATTCCCCCGGACGGGGTCATCGCCATCAAGACGTTATCAGATTTGCCGGCTTTATTGTCTAGCGTTTGAACAGTTTTGCCAGCGATTTGGGGAAGCAGCCGTCGTTTTCGCCCGGCGGCGTGGGGGTCGGTGTCGGCGGCGGGGGCGTTGGAGTGGGCGGTGGGGGCGTGGGCGGAACGGGCGTGCCGGTTGCCAAACTGACGGCCTGGGCCACATCAACCCGGCCCGTCCCTTGCGTGTTGGCCGGCAAAAACAGGTCAATGGCCGCATCCTGAAAGATGCTCTTGACCTGCGCCGGAGTCAGGGCGGGATTTGCCTGCAACAGTAAACACGCCGACCCGGAAGCGTGGGGCGTAGCCATACTGGTGCCGTCCAGCGAAATGTAGCCCGGCGAAACCACCGGCCCCAGTTGCGTGCCGGCCGCCTGCGCCGAAACAATCCCTTCGCCCGGAAAACAGACATCAGGCTTAACCCGCCCGTCGGCGGTAGGCCCGCGCGATGAAAAATTGGTCACGTGGTCATCGTCATCGGTGGCGCCGATGGTGATGACCTGGCGGGCGCACCCCGGCGAGCCGACCGTTGAGGCGGAGGGGCCGTCGTTGCCGGCGGCCACGCACATCACCACCCCGGCCTGTGTTACGGCGGCGTCGCACAGGGTAGAAAGCGCGTCGGTGCCGTCGCAGGAGCCGCTACCCCCCAAAGACAGGTTGATAACCTGCACCCCCTGGTCAATAGCCCATTCAATGCCGGCCATAACGTTGCTCATCAAGCCGTTGCCGTAGCGGTCCAGCACTTTGGCGATGTGCAATTCGGCCTGGGGAGCCACGCCCACATACCGGCCGTTAGAGGTAGCCCCGTTGCCGGCGGCAATGCCGGCCACGTGCGTGCCGTGCCCGTTTTCATCATCTTCGGCGCCGCCCGCAAAGTTTTTTCGGGCCATAATGCGGCCGGCAAAATCGGCGTGGTTCGGGTCAATGCCGGTATCGACGATGCCCAGTTTAAGGCCGCTGCCCCGCCGGCCCTGATTCCACACCGTGGGTACACCCAGTTTCGGCACCGATACATCCAGACAGGTGTGTACCGGCAAATCGGCCCAAATGTATTCAATATCATCCAGCTTGCTTAAAACATCAATATCTGCGGCCGTCAGGCGCATGGCCGAGGCATTGAGCAATTTGAAGGTATGCACCGCGCCGCCAATGGCCTGGCCGAAAAGCACTCCGGTCTTGTGGCGAACAATGACCGATACCTCATCCGGTGATGCGGCAGCCCGTATTTGTTTTTGCAGATTTGGGTCCAGTTTGGCAAAACTCATAGCGTTTCTCCTTGAATTGAGCGATTACAAAGCCGTATGAACGGGCCGGTCGGGTTCAATGCTGACAACCCACAATGCGGCCGGCAAAGCCAGCACATCTTTGGCCGGGCCGCAAGCCGCCACAGCAGACACAAATTTAAAGACCTGGGTGACGGTTAAATTGTGCGCCTCAAAGTCGGCCAGGTGGTCGGCGGGCGGCTCGCTGGTTTTGATGATGACCGCCACCCGGTCTTCAGGATGGCTTTCCAGCCATTGCCGGTATTTCTTGTTGATAACAACCATCATAAATTCCCCCAAAAGTACCATAGATGACATAAGTATTTTACCATCGTTCATAGCTGGGGTCAACCGGCGCGCGGTAATTCAAAATTCAAGGTGCAAAATGCAAAATTCAGAAGATTTGTTGTGGTTCATTGCCGTTGATGCAAATTATTTGACACCCGGTTCCGGCACGCCTATAATGATGTCAACTGAATATTCGATGTGCAGGTGTAAATCTTCGGGGCAGGGTGAATTTTGCCGTGGCAAAATAATTCCCGACCGACGGTGATGGGGGCAAGCCCCCCAAAGCCCGTGAGCTTGTTGCGACAGGCATGATTCGGTGCAAATCCGAAGCCGACGGTACAGTCCGGATGGGAGAAGATACCGGCTTAAAGTGGATGACTTGAGCGCGTTGCAAATTGCGGTTGCAAGGTACAACGATGCAGTTTTCAGTAGTCATCCGGTTGTGCTGTGCTGTAAATTCTCCCAAAGACCATACGTGTCTTTGGGTTTTTTTCTGATTGCCCCAAAACGGAAATTTGTTCCGTTGCGGGGCTTTTTTGATGCTGAAAGCTGACGGCTGGCCGCTGTTTGCGGCGGCAACAAGAACTCCAAACCTGTCTTCACAGGAGGTTGTGATGCATGAAATGATGCGGTTATCATCCAAACAAATTACACGCGCCTCGGCGGCTCCGTCACCTGGCAAGCGGACCGGCCGGCTGTCGGCGGGTCGATACAAATACGTGAACGTGGCCCTGGCGCCGGTGGCCCTGGTGCTGTTTTTGCTGCTCTGGCAGTCGATTATCCGGCTGGGCGGCTATCCGGCCTTCATCCTGCCCCCCCCCGTCGATGTGGGGGCCAGTTTTGCGCGGGTTCTGCTCAACGGCTCGCTGTGGCGGCACGCCCAAACCACGCTGCTGGAAATCTTCTCCGGTCTGGGTTTCGGTGTGGGCGCGGCGGTGGCGCTGGGCTACGCCCTGGCCCGAAACCGCCGGCTGGAAAATCTGCTGGCGCCGTACATCATCGCTTCGCAATCGGTGCCGGTGGTAGCCGTTGCCCCGTTGCTCATCATCTGGTTTGGGGCCGGTCACCTGAGCAAAATGCTGGTGGTCACGCTCAT
>JAJRUC010000226.1 GCA_024278015.1 Chloroflexota bacterium | reverse complement strand
TAGAGGTTGTGCCCACAGATTACAAAATTTTGGTAAACGAACTCCCTGCCGAATAAAAAAGAGCTTGCCGGCCTGGGCAAGCTCTGCAATACGCCGTTGGCGACGGTCAATCACCGTCCATAATCAATTTGATGACCACAATCAGGGCTACCGCGCCGATGAAGGCGGTGACGATGCTGCCCACCAACCCGTTGCCGGGCGTACTCCAGCGCAGCAGGCCAAAAAGCCAGCCGCCCACCACAGACCCCACCACGCCGACCACCACGTTCCCCAAACAGCCAAACCCCTTGCCTTTGGTGATAACCCCGGCCAGCCAACCAGCCGTTCCGCCGATAAACAACCAAACCAGCAGTCTAATCATTCGTGTTTACAATCCTTTCTGTGTGAAAGAAGCTGCCTGCGGCCGCAGGAAATTCAGCATCCGCTACCGGCTTATGTCAGCCGGGTCGATGGGGGTAGAGAACGAATTGTCGCCGGCTGCCGTTCCCCGGCGGTTGCAGGCCACGTTCTTCAGCAACATCCAACTGCCCACGCCGATTAAAATGAGGGGCCACAGGCTGTCGAGGTGGGAAATGGCGGGCAAAAACACCCCGAAAGCCAGCAAGCCCAGCGCCGGCCAGACGGCCCATTGGGTCGGCGCTTCGGCGCGAATGAGCCACAGCAGCCCAAAGGTCAGGCCCATCCCAATAAACAGCAGCGGGGCAACGTCGAAACGGGTATATTGTTCAACCATCACCATCAAGCCGATGGAGGTGAACACGCCCGCCGGAATGGCCGCCCACCACTGCGGCTTTTGGGTGATGAAAATAGTCCAGAAGGCAAATGACAAAATCAACATAAAGAGGCCGCCATCGGTGAAGCGGAGAATATTCAGGGTATCGGTGGTAATTGTAGCGGCAATAGCCAAAAAAACCGCGCCGGGAATTACAGCCCACCACTGCGATTTGTTTTTTAAGGCGTAGCTGAAGCCAATCACGCCCGCCGTGGCAAATAACCCGGCCCACATCAAATCGCCAACCCCATGCAGCACTCTGAAATTTTGTAACAGGAAAACTATCCCAAAGAGAATGAGCATTATGCTCCAAAAAACACGGTGTTTTTGTTTTACCATTGTTTTATCCTTTCACCAAAGGCGTTTAGCCTTCAAAGCATGAACTTGTCTGAAAAGCAATACGCAAAACGCACCGGCAAGTTGCAAAAAGGACTATTCTTGTGGGGTAAGGAGCGATTCAAGACAGGAGTCCGGCACAGCTTGCGTGGCCTGCACGCTCTTTCGTTTGCCCAGCCAGCGCCACGCGCCCCACAGCCCGGCCAGTTGGCCCCGCAACCGGGCGCGAGCCGCCGCGCCGCGCCATGCCCGGGCCGCCTGCCAGGCAATTTTCAACTGGGCGATGATGATTCGGCGGGCGTGCTTCTTCCAGATTGCGCCCGGCAATGATTTGAACAACACAAACAGGGTGTTTCTGCCGGTGTAATAGCCGGCAACTTGCCCGCCGCCGGTGGCGCTTAAATGATGATAAACCACGGCTTTGGGCGCGAATACGCATTTGTAACCGGCCAACTGCGCCCGCCAGTTCAGGTCAACATCTTCGCAATACATAAACAGGTCTTCGTCAAACAGGCCGATGTGGTTGAGCATGGCCTTTTTGTAGGCCACGGCCCCGCCGCAGGCCCCGAAAATAAAGGTGTCCCCATCGAACTGGCCGGTATCTTCCTGCCACACGCCACGATTGATGGGGATACCGTCACGGCCAAAAGCGTCGCCGGCAGAATGGATGACGGTCCGCCGGTTAAACAGGCGCATTTTGCTGGCGGCAAACCCGGCCTCCGGGTGCGCTTGCAAAGCGGCCACCAGTTCTGCGGCCCACCGGGGGTCAACCTCGGTGTCGTTGTTCAGCGGGGCGACGATGTCGCCCTGCGCCCGGCGAATACCTTCGTTGAGGGCGCCGGTCAGGCCCGCGTTACGCGGCATTTGAATGATTTTCACCCCCGGAAACATTTGCCGGGTGAACGCCACAGACTCATCCGCAGAGGCATTATCGATGAGAATGACCTCCAGAGGCGAATGGGTCTGCCGGCGCAGGGCGGCCAAACAGGTGGGCAGGTACTTCAAACCGTTCCAGTTGGGGATAAGCACCGAAACCAAAGGAGATTGAGTCATATAACTGGCACCCTATTGCACGCCAAAAACATCTTTTATTTTTTCAAAGAAGCTCTTTTCTTTTTGCGGAATCACTTCGCTATCGAGCGTTTGGCCCAATGCCAGCAGCAAGTCTCGCTGCTGGTGGGTTAAATTGGTGGGAGTTTTAACCTGCAAGGTGACAACCTGGTCGCCGCGTCCGGCGTTGCTGCCGTCGCGCCGCAGTTTGGGCACGCCCATACCGCGCAGGGTGATGGTATCGCCGGTTTGAGTGCCGGCGGCAATCGTTCTTCTCACCGGGCCATCGAGGGTGGGGATGTCGATTTCGTCGCCCAAAGCCGCCTGCACAACGTTGATAATCAACTCAATGTGGATGGTGTTGTTCACCCGGCGGAAATAGCTGTGCGGCTTAACGTGAATGACCACGTACAAATTGCCGGGCGGGCCGCCGCGCGCGCCGCTTTCGCCTTCGCCCGCCAGCCGAATCTGGTTGCCTTCGTCCACGCCCGCCGGAATTTTGACGTTGATTTTTCGGCGTTGCGAAACCTTGCCCGGCCCGCTGCACTGTATGCACGGGCTGGTAACAACTTCGCCGGAGCCGCCGCAACGGGGGCAGGTGGCAATGTTACCGAAGAACCCGGCCTGGCGCCGAACTTCGCCCACGCGGTTGCAATCCGGGCAGCGGAGGGGGGTAGTGCCCGGTTCCGCCCCGGAGCCGTTGCAGTGAGGGCACGTTTCCTGGCGGGGAATTTCGATTTCCTTGTCAACGCCAAAAACGGCCTCTTTAAAATCGAGGGTCATATCGAAGCGCAAATCGGCCCCGCGCCGGGGGCCGTTTCGGCTGCGGCGCGAGCCGCCGCCGAATCCGAAATTGCC
>JAJRUC010000008.1 GCA_024278015.1 Chloroflexota bacterium | reverse complement strand
TTTACCCCCCTCAATCCCCCCGTTGACGGGGGGAAGTGTTACATTCTCCCCCCTCACGAGGGGGGAGTTACGCGAAGCGGTTGCTTCATCAGAGGGGGGGTGAGTAGTTACAGATAACATGGATTTGCAGAAATACGCCGGTTTTTGTAGGGACGACTCTTGTGGTCGCCCAAATTCGGGTTGAAACACAGGGCAACCACAAGGGTTGTCCCTACCCCGAACCAACATATATCAGTGAAAAACCATGTTCGTTTGTGACGCAGTTGAGTATAGTCTTCGACTTTAATTCGGCGCTTGCGCCATTCACCTTTCCGGAAACTGTTTTGGTTTGCGCCAATTCCTTGGCGTAAAAATTGGTGACGACAATACGGCGGCAAGCAGGAGCCTGTATGAACCCGGCAATATTTATTGGACTGGTCGATAATGCGGCCTTGCTTTTGGCCCTCGGTTTTTTATACGACGCCATCACGCTCAACCGGAATATAGAAAAATCCGCGTCGCGGCAATTACTGACGGGGGTTATCATTGGAGCCACGGCAATAGCCGTGATGCTGACGCCCTGGGAATTTGAACCGGGGCTTATCTTCGATACGCGCTCTATTTTGTTCAGCATAGCGGGGTTGTTTTTCGGGTTTGCCCCAACTGTGATAGCCGTAATTATCAGCGTGGCCTTTCGCCTGTATCAAGGGGGTATCGGCGCGTGGACGGGCGTGGCCGTTATCATCACCTCCGGCGGCATCGGCGTGGCGTGGCGGCATCTTCGCCATAAAAACGTGGAAATTATCTCCCTGCCGGAAATGTGCGGATTTGGCCTTGTGGTTCATGTGGCAATGCTGTTGTGGATGCTGTCGCTGCCCCGCTCAATTGCCTTCACGGTGTTGGTAAAAATCAGCCTGCCGGTTATGCTGCTGTACCCAATTACGACAGCTTTGCTGGGCAAACTGATGACCCGCCGCCTGTCCCGTCAACAGGCAGAGAAAAAAATTTCCCGTTTGGCGGCGGTGGTTGAGCAGGCCACCGAAACGGTGGTCATCACCAACGTTGCCGGCGATATTGTGTACGCCAACCCGTATTTTGAAACCAGCAGCGGCTACCCCGTCGCCGATGTTATCGGCAAAAATCCCCGTATCCTCAAAAGCGGACAGCAGGACAATCTGTTTTATCAGAATATGTGGGAGACAATTGCCGGCGGCCGAACCTGGCAGGGCGTGTTTATTAACAAGCGTAAAGACGGACATCTTTATCATGAAGAGGCGGTCGTTTTTCCCGTTAAAAACGCAGCGGGCAAAATTATTAATTACGCCGCCGTTAAACGCGACATCTCTAACCGGGTAAAGCTGCAAACGGCTCTGGAACTGAACCGGCAGCAATTGCGCCGCGTATCCCGGCATCTTTTTAACACGCAGGAAGAAACCCGCCGCCGTCTGGCGCTGGATTTGCACGACAATATCGGCCAGGCGTTGACCGCGCTCAAAATATCGCAGGAATTACTGTGGGCAGATTTGCTCGAATCGCCTGCCGTAGACCCGGCCCTGCCGTCTCGATTGCAGGAAGCCGTTGACCTGACCGACGATACCCTGACCCAGGTTCGCGCCATCGCCAAAAATTTGCACCCCCCCACCCTGGATACCCTGGGGTTAAACAGTGCGCTCAACGTATTGTGCCAGTCAATGACCAGACACACCGGCCTGGTCATCAACTATCAAGGCGCAGAGGTGCCGGATATTTTGCCGCAGCGCAGCATTGCCCTGTATCGAATTTTGCAGGAAGCGCTGACCAACGTCGTCAAACATGCCCAGGCGGAACAGGTGCGGGTTACTTTGCGGCTGCACAAAAATACATTGACGCTGACGGTTCAGGATGACGGGCGTGGATTTACCATCGATAACGATACGATTGATGAGGCGTATTTTGAGACCGGCATTGGCCTGGCCGGTATCAAGGAACGCGCCGACTGGCTGGGCGGGCGCGCCGAACTTGAAGCCGCCCCGGATGACGGCGCCCGTTTAACTGTCAGCATCCCTGTGCCGGAGTTGCGCCATGATTAAAGTTTTACTGGCCGATGACCATAATCTGGTGCGAGAGGGCCTGCGCACCCTGATTGACCGCCTGCCCGATACTACGGTGGTGGGCCAGGCCGTCGATGGCGAAGAAACGGTGTCCCTGGCTATAGACCGGAACGCCGATATTTTACTGGTGGATGTGGTCATGCCCAAATTAACCGGCTTGCAGGTCATCAAACAGTTGCGAAGCCGCCATGCGCCCCTCAAAATTATTGTGCTTTCGATGTATGCCGCCCCGGAATTGGTGAAACAGGCGTTTGATGCCGGCGCCAACGGTTACCTGCTCAAACAGTCAATCGGCGCCGAGTTGCCGGCGGCCATCAAAAGCGTTTGGCGTAACGAAGCCTACCTTTCGCCCGCGCTGGGCATAACCCTCGCCGAACTGGCGGATATGGATTCCCCGCCCCCCCTTTCGGCCCGTGAACAGGAAGTGTTGCGGTGCATTGCCGCCGGCAACACCACCGTAGAAATTGCCCAAACCCTGTACCTGAGCCACAAAACCGTTGAAAAACACCGCGCCAGCCTGATGTTCAAACTAAAGGCCCGCAACGTGGCCGAACTGATTCGGGTAGCCATTGAGCGCGGCCTCATCTTCCCCAAAGATTGACCGGGGTTAATTGTTAATTGTCAGTAACGATACAGCCACCAGTTTGGCATTGAACAAAACAGTCGTTTGATGGCAATTTCACCCTCCCCCTGCCCCTGATGAAGAAATCGCTTCGCGTCCCTGAAAGGGAAGGGGAATATTCCCTCCCTCTCGCAGGGGGAGGGTTGGGGAGGGGGTGTACCCTGTATAGTCAATAAAGATTGCGAATTTTCGCAAGAAATGTGGGGCAAGGCGCGGTCATCGCCGGCTTTCGGTGGTCAAATTCCCAAAAACCTTTGACACAGCCTCGAAACCTGTAATATGATGGGGACAACTGAATAGCGAGCCAATAAAAACGCCGCTGTCGGTTGACCGGAAACTGCCCCGCGCCGTTGGTGACCAGTTTGTGAGCCAAAGGACAGGCCAACCGTTCCTTGTTCACCTCATCAGGACCCCCATCCGCCGTAGAGAGGAAACGGGACGAATTGGTTTTATCGGGGTTCCGGATAATGCAGCGGGTCATATTGACCATCGTCTTGTTGTCCAATGCAATCAAGCCGGTCAGATGGTTTTGAAAGTGCTGAAATTGACCGCAGTTCCTGAACAATTTCTGAAATGCAGCGCTATACTCAACTGCGTCACAAACGAACATGGTTTTTCACTGATATATGTTAGTTCGGGGTAGGGACAACCCTTGTGGTTGCCCTGTGTTTCAGCCCGAATTTGGGCGACCAC
>JAJRUC010000225.1 GCA_024278015.1 Chloroflexota bacterium | reverse complement strand
TGTTGAGGTCAATGCCGGCTTCCTGGGCTGCATCAACGATCAGGGTGCCGGCGGGGACGGAGACGGTCACCCCCGCCGGCTGAAATTCGACCGTACAGGTTTGGCTATCTGACATCGAGCGTTATCTTGTGTTGACGCTATTAGGCCGGCTGGCGTACCATCTTCAGGAACGCGGGCAGGTCGACCGCCTCGCGCGGGCCCACCATGATCTTCCAGCCCGGCAACTCCTCTTCCAGCTCACCCATCAGCACGGCCACATGGCCGGGGATGATCAGGCTCTGGTGATTGACCTTCTCGGTCGCGCCCAGAGTCTTAACCGACTTGGCGATGCGTTCGGCGTCGAACTTACCGGCTGCCCAGGCCGTGAGCACGCTCATGCCCTCGGCATCGGCCACCATCAGCCAGCCGGGCAGGCCGCTGCTTTCCAGTTCGTTAGCCACGGCAAAGTAGGTGATGGAGAAATTGGTAGTGACCATCAGCGGGTCGCCCGGTTGGGGATGATTGATTTCGTACAGGCCGGGTTGAACCTGAATCGGCTTTTGGGGGTCGGTGAAGATGTTGGCCCGCATCACCAGCAGGGGATAGGCCGTGCCGGGGCTGAAACTGTCCAGCACAATGAAGCCGGCGTACTTGGCAATGTGCTGACCGGCCAGGGCGAGGTCGTCACCGGCAAAGGCAATCAGCGGGTAGCCCACCCGGCGTTCATTTTTCTTCAGGGCCAGGCGGCGCAATTGGGTGAAGACGGCCAGTGAGGTGACATAATCTCGCAGGCCGGGGTCCAGCACAATGTCTTCCACGCCGGCGGCTTTTACTTTTTCGGCCAGGTCAACCAGGCGATTAATGTCGCCGTCATCAACGCGCACTGCCAGGGGCGCTTTATACCGGGCGGCCAGTTTCGCCATTGCTTCCCAGTTATCCGGGGTGGCGGCCCACAGCAGCGGGGTCAGGCCCTCGGCGGCTTTCAGGCCGGCTTCGGCCAGGGCGGGGTCTTCAGTGAGCAGGACAAGCGGCAAAGAGGATGCGCCCTTCACCGCCGAGACGGCGGCGGCAAAGTCACCGCCATCGGCTTCAACGGCAATACCGTCCAGCGTCAAATCCATACCCACGTATTCAACGGAGTAGTCATTAACCGCTTTGGCGACGGCGGCGGCATCGGCTTGCGAGGCTTTGACCCGCACAAACAGGCCGGGTTGGTGGTAAAAGGTCTTTTCGTGGCGAAAGAGGACGGTTTCGTTGCCGACAGCCAGTTTGCTGCCGTTGGCGGCCACGGTAATCAGGCGGATGGGCGGCGCGGCGGAAGCCTCCAGTTTGGCTTTGGCTTCGTCTTCCACGTAGGGGCATTGGGTCAGTTCGGCTTGTTTTTGCGATAGCTTCATGGCAAAGGCCAGGCAAGTGGGAAAGCCGCATGCCTTGCAGTTTGCGTGTTTTTTTACAGCGGGATTTTTACTGCTGCCCGGCAAAAGTTTATAAATTTGAAGGCCGGAAAGTGCCATTGTTTACCTCCGTTAGTTGTTCATCAAGGCGTTAATCATTGCGTCAATGCGTTTGACCGATTCGGGATGGCGCAAAACCACCACATCCGCCCCCGATTCAACGAGCGTGCCGGCGGTGAGCGTTTCCCAGTTGATACCCCGTTCAACCCAATCGCCCCAGGCGGCGGGGATACCTTCACCGGCGCGGGCTTCTTTGGTGCGCCAGGCTTCTTCGCCGGGGGTAACAATCATGGGCAGTTGGGTCATGCCGTCGCCTTGCAGGGCGGCCAGGCGCAGGCGTTCCATTACGCTGTAGCCGTATTCCATGCCGTAGCCCAAAGCGCCGGTGGTGGGGTCCATCAAAATCCGTTCCAGGGGCAGGCCCATATCGCTAATGAGGATGTTCAATTGCTTGGCCAGGTTCACGTCCATAGCGGTGCGAGCCACCACCAGTTGGCCGTGGGCCAGCGCCCCGGCCACAATGGTGCGATAGTTTTTATCTTCGCACACGCCCAAAGCGATGTTTTCGCCTTTGGCCGCTTCGGCCACGGGAACCAGAATCTCGTTATCAAGATCGGCCTGGCCCGGCCCAAAGACTATCAGGGGCAGGCCGGTGGCTGCCAGCACGGCCCGCACAATTTTTTGGGCGTAATCGGCGCTTAAATCCGGGCCGAGGCTGAAATGCAGAACGATGATTTCCGCGCCGGCGGCTTCGGCGGCTTTGGCCCAGTCTGCCGGATTTTGCACGGCGTCGCCCCAGGCTTCCAGCAACACCGGCGACCAGTCGGCGGGGGGGCGGTCCATAATTTCGATGGCGATGACCGGACGATGCGGCATTTGGCCTTCAAAATGTAAAAAGGGCAGGGTGGTTTCGCCTCCGATGGTGACCGTTTTGACGCGCGTACCTCCATCGGCGGCGGTGGCTCCGAGGGTCACTTCTTTTACCTGACCGCTCCATTTTTCTTTGGGAATTTCTATTGCCGGCATAACAACAACCTCCTTTGGTTGCAATAAAAAATTAATTTTGAAACATGGCTTATTCCGTCCCGGCCAGATGCTGCAAGACATCATCCAGGGTAAACACTCCCACCGGACGGTCAGGGCGGGCGCTGTCGGGGTGGTGCATCACGTAAACTTCGCGCAGGCCCTGGTCAAGCATCAATTGGGCGGCGGTTATGGCCGGAATATCGGGCGGTATTTCCGGCACGGAGGAATACATTGCATCCAGCACAATCAAATCGGCCAGTTGGTCAACGTTTGCCCCGTGCCGGGTATAGGCCTGAATAATTTCCCGTTTGCCGAACACCCCCACCGCCCGGCCATATTCATCCACCGCAACCAGTGCTTCCCGTTGCTGCTGAACCAGGGCGCGGATAGCTTCCACAAAGGGCATCCGGCTCGGACAGGTTATCACATCTCTATGCATCAAGTCGCGCACAAATATTGTAGTCATAATTACCTGCAGGACAAGATGTATCTATTGCCCGTTTTGCAGGGGCACAATGTATTGCGCCCCTGCAATAGTTCTCTACTCATTACATGAATGATTGACGCGCCACTAGAACATCATATCCATCGTCATGGCCGGGTGTCCAACCGCTTCCAGGTGGGCCAGCAACTCGTCCACTTCGGTGCAAACGGTTTCATCGGCGATTTTGTTAATCAGGTCCGGGTCGCCTTCGCGTTCAGCCACCAGTTTCAGTTCTTCGGCCATCGTCTTTTTGAGGACGCTGCTCATCCATACCACGCGCTTGAAGCCGCCATCGGCAGAGATGAATTTGGGGCTGCTCAGGTAAAATTTCCCCACGCCCATTACGCCCGGCGTTTGCACTCCGCCGCCGGCCATGCCGGCCAGGGTGCTGAAGGTCATGCCGGCGGGGGTCATGCTGGGGTCTTCTCTGGAGACGACCATCACGCCGTTGGCCTCCGGCACAATCATCACAATGCACTCAAAGCAACCGCAGGCGGTCATCGGATTTTCCATAATGGAGTACATCGCCACTTCAGATACGCTGCCGTGCGAAGCCAGCTCGGCATAGGAATTGGTTCCTTCCCAGTAGCCTTTTGTTTCATCAACGGCCCGTTCTTTTTTGATGGGCTGGTTGGGGCCGGTGGGGTTAATTTCAAAGCTGGCCTTGCAGTCAAGCCAGTTGTAGGCTCCGCACAGACCCAGCCTTTCCGGCGAAACGATGCAAACGTGGTCCGGGGCGAAGGACTGGCACAGGGTGCAGGAATAGAACAGGTCAACGCTGCTGTCGGTCAGGTCTGCCAGACGACGGTTGCGATAGTCGTAGGCTTCGCGGGCGGTTACCAGCCATTCGGCGTGCAGGGCGGGGTCGGTGATGACTTTCACCTGCACTTTATCGACAATGCTGCCGAAATCGGCGTGGAAGCGGGCGTGCAATATTTCGCCGAAGTGTTTCAGGTCGAAGCCTTTATCGGCGGCGTTTTTGCTGATGCGAATCCAGGCGATGTCGCGCTGACCGATGTGCTGAATACCGGACGCGCCATTGACGAAGTAGTGTATCTGGCGTTCAAGCACGGGTTCAAAGTCAAGCTGCATTTTACGGCCCGCCACTTCAATGACCAGGCCCAAATCCAGGTAGCCGCCCGCTTCAATATCCGCAAAATCCGGCCCGATGACTTCTATCTTGCCGTCTTCCACGTCGTCCATTTCAACCATACGCAGGTATTCAAAGGCGCGGGATTTTTTGCCGCCGAACTCAACCCGCATATCGGCCCGGCGCACAACCTCGCCTTCAAAGGCAGAGCCGTAGGGCACAGGCACGGGCACATCGGCAATTTTAATTTTTACGCCGCGCACTTCGATGCATTTTTGCACCATTTTTTCGGCCCGTTCCATGTCATCGGCGGCCCGAATTTCGTTCCAGGGCATAGAGATGACGTGTTCGTAGGTGGTGATGCCGGTGGGCAAAATCTGGGGGATGACCGTATCGGCGATGACGGGGAAGCCGAAGTTGATGGCCCCGGCGGCGGCGGCGTACTTCAGGTCGTCCACTTCGCCCAAAGCCAGCACAAAGGCGAAGACGCGGTCTTTGTTGTACATCAAAATTTCGCGGGGCTGGCCGCCTTTCATCCCGCCGAAGGTCAGGGCAGAGCGGGCGGCAAAGCCGAGGGCGTAAATGGCGCTGATGGTATCGGTGCCGAAGGGGACGATATAGGTATCGTAGCCCATTTCCACCCCTTCTTCCTGCAACTGGTGGATGATGGAGCGCCCGTTGACGTTACCGCACAGGAAGGTGAGGATGTTTCGGCGCTGGAGTTCGCGCACAATTTTGACGGCTACTTCGTTGGATTTGGCCGCGCCCACAATGGCGGCAAAGCCGGGCATACGGCCGTCAACAAGCTGAATACCCCACGAGCGCAACTGGATATCATCAATGGGGCCGTTCAGGTGGCCGCTCATGCCGTCGCCGTTGCCGTTACCGTTGCTGTAAATGGTTCCGCCCGCCATTTGGAAGCCGGGGAACGGCTCCGGTTGTAATTTGTACACAAAACGCAGGGCTTCAATGGTTTCGGCGGCCAGCAGGGTAGCCATGCCGCTGTCCAGCGTTTCACCCAGGTAGGGAGTCCAGTGCCTGTTTGAGGGCACGGGGTGGAGCAGGTTGCGGGCATGGGTCACTGCCTCCTGCAACTGGCCCAGCGTTTCCACCTCCTGGCCGGTTATGCCCAGAATTACGGGCAGGTAATAGGCTGTGTTCGGGAAGGCCACCGGGGTATCGGGGCCTTTTTCGGCCAGCGCTTTTTTGAGCATGATTTCTGCTTCAGAGACCAGGGCATTCGCCCCGCGAATAGCGCGTTTGGCAATATATTTAGACATTTATCGTTCCCTCCTTAACTTGCTGCGCCGTACATGGCGGCCTGGCGCTCGGCCAGGGGTAAGTCTTCCAGTTCCATCATGCGAGAGTCGCCGCTGGCGCCGAAGCGGGTGGGGTCGTATTCGGGCAGTTTCAGGGCGGCCCGTTTTTTGTCGATGTGTGCCAGGGTGCGGCGAATCATCTCGTCGGGGTCAACCACAAATTCCAGTTTGCCGCCGTAAATTTCTTCCCAGCCCGCGCTGATGTAATGAGCAACGGCGTCGCTGTCGGTCACTTTATTTGCCATCCCCCGCACCGGCGAGGTGCCGCCGAATATGACGTACACGCCGGAGGCCACGCAGTAGGCCCCAATCGAAAGGGCTTTTTCGCTCATCCATTCGGGGGCCAGGCCCACGGCGGGCACCTGGTCAATATCGTCGCCCAGGCCGCCTTCTTCCACCATTTGGGTTAAGACGGTCAGGATGCGGGTGTTATCGACGCAACTACCCATGTGCAGCACCGGCGGAATACCGATGGTTTCGCAGATTTCTTGCAGGCCGGGGCCAACTTTGTCCAGCCCGGCCTCTCCCAGCAGCAACCCCTGCTTGGCGCTGGCGATAGCCCCGCAGCCGGTTTCGACAATCAGCACGTCTTGTTTGAGCAGTTCGCGGGTAACATAGGTGTGCAGGTAATCGTGCTGGCTGCGCGGATTGTTGCAGCCCACAATGGCGGCCACGCCCCGAATTCGGCCGGACATGATGGCGTCGTTGAGGGGGCGGAAAGAGGCCCGGTACGAGCCGCCGAGCATATAGTTGATGTATTCGTGCGAAAAACCGGGGATGAGGTCTTCGCGCACGTCGGGGATGCTGATTTCGCCCCGGTTTTTGAAGTTGTCGATGGCCTCTTTGAGGATGTTTTTGGCGATGGTCATGGCTTGATGTTCATCAAACTGCATGTGCAGGGCGCCCTTGATTTTTACTTTGGGCGAGGTGGTGATAATTTTGGTGTGGAAGTTGCCGGCCAGGCCAACCAGAGCCTGCATAATGCACTGCACGTCAACAACCATCGCTTCAACCGCGCCGGTGATGATAGCCAGCTCCTGTTGCAGGAAGTTGCCGGCGGCGGGGATGCCCTGTCGCATTAAAATCTCGTTGGCGGTGCAGCAAATGCCGGACAGGTTCACCCCTTTGGCGCCGGCGGCCTGGGCGTATGCAATAATTTCCGGGTCTTGCGAGGCGGCCACAATCATTTCGCTGAGGGTCGGTTCGTGGCCGTGAACGACGACGTTGACCATATCGGCCTGCAAAACGCCCAGGTTGGCTTGCCCCAGAACGGGGGCAGGCGTGCCGAAGAGGATGTCGGAGATGTCGGTAGCCATCAGGCTGCCGCCCCAGCCGTCGGCCAGCGCGGTACGGATGGCGTGCTGCAACAGGTGTTCCGGGTCCTGGTCATCGCCGATGTGGGTACGATGCAGGGCTTCGACGACTTCGCGGTCAACGCCGCGCGGGATAACGCCTTGCTCCTCCCACAATTTCTGACGTTTTTGCGGGGCGCGGCTGACGGGGATAATTTTTCCTTTTTGCTGGCCGAACTGGGCAATGTACAGGTCAGCCAGGTCGTTGGCAATTTCTTCCGGGGCACGGTCTTCGATGGGGATGTCGTATTTGGCGGCCACGGTGCGCAATTTAGCCACGTCGCGCAGAGAGTACCCTTCGGCTTCGCCATTGGCGACGGCTTTCAGGGTAAAGGCCATATCGCGCCCGTGGTCCGAGTGGGCGGCAGAGCCGGCGGCAATGGCCCGCACAAGGTTTCGGGCCTGGATGGTATCGATGGTGGCCCCGCAAATGCCCACGGAGCCGTCTTTGGTTAAGCGGCAAGGCCCCATGCCGCAATGTTTACAACACATGCCATCGGCCCCGATGGGACAGGGGGCCATATCATCGGCGCGGGTGAAGGCGGTGCCGATGCCCAGTGAATCTGCCCGAATGAGCATCTCCTGGGTGGCGGGGTCTATCGACCGTTGTTCGGTGGTGCGCATCTTTTTAGCCATGGGTTGCCTCCTCTGCTGCGGGGGTGGGTATCGGGCCAAGACCGGGGCAAGGCCACAACGCCCGGCCGGTATTGGTCACATTTTGTCCAAAGCTAACCAGTTCTTTCGTTTGTTCAAAGGCGGCCGAGTGTCTGAAGAAAATATCTTTATCCCGTTCCGCGTCTTGCGAGACGGGCCGGCCGGTTTCAAGCGGCATGGGCAGATCGCCCAGATATCCGGCCTCACCTAACCGGGTTTTAATGTCCTCCGGCGAAACGGCGTCGGGGTCGTAACTGATTTCTACAACATGAAAGGCGCTGCTGGCGTACACATCTTCCACACCGGCAAGTTGCAACAAAATTTGCCGCACCTCTACCACGTGGTGGTCGCCATACATAGCCGGAATATCGATGGCAAGTTTATCCATCTTTACCTCCTCCTGGGTTGTTAATTGCCGGGCCAATTGCATCACAATTTTGGCGTTGTACCGCCGATGTCCGCCCAACGTTTTTACCACAGGCAATTTGCCTGCTTCGGCCCAGCGGGTGACCGTACCGGGGGACACATGAAAAATCCTGGCTACTTCTGCGCGGGTCAACAACCGGTCGGCGGGACTTCTAATCTGCTTCATATCCATACCCCTTCTGCTTTGGCTGATGAACAAGCTCTACAAATTCACTCATAACAATGGACTGACTCCTGTGAGTGTTATGGGTAATCCAAACCTGGCTGCGCCGTCAAGCTATTATGTGCGTTTTTGATGCTTTGGATATTTTGAACGATTTGAACGTTTTGAATGTCTCAACGTTAATAGTAGGTGACATTTGTCAGGAAAGGAAGATGTAACTGGCCTATTTTTTATAGTGCATTCGCATTATTTTTGGACTAAAAGACCGGAAGAGCCGGCGGTACGGCTGCGACACCGCGCTGCTTGCGAATTCTATGGCGGCACATTATACTACAAAAAGGCTTGTAGCTTGCCGGCAAGTCCGCATAAAATCAGGAAGAACCCACCCCGGCTTAAGGCCAGACTGGATAAAACTGTGCCCAGAATTTATATTGCCCTCGATTTGGAAACCACCGGCCTTGACTCCCGGCGCGACGCCATCATTGAAGTCGGCGCCCTGCGCTTTAAAGGTGACCAGGTACTGGACGAGTTTCAAAGCCTGGTGAACCCCGGTCGCCCCATCCCGTACCTGGTTCAGCACCTGACCGGCATCGGCAATGAAGATGTACGCAACGCGCCCCCGTTTGGCGCTGTCCGAAGCAAACTGCTGCGTTTTGTGGGCAATAGCCCCATCATCGGACACAATATTCAGTTTGACCTGAGCTTTCTGAAAAACCACGGCCTGTTTGAGCAAAATCCGTCAATTGATACCTTTGAACTGGCGAGCATCCTGCTGCCCCACGCCGAAAGATATTCGCTGCAATCGCTGGCGATGCTGCTGGGCGTACAAGAGCCGCCCACCCATCGCGCCCTGGATGATGCCCGCGTCACGCATCGGCTGTTTGAGCGCCTGCTGGAGCAGGCCCGCCGCCTCGATGGCCGGATTATCGAAAATGTGGCAAAAATGGCGGCCCAAAGCAAATGGTCGCCGGCCCCCGTCTTTCAGGATCTCAACCGGGAACGAAGCGCAAAATTTACCGGCAGCCCGTTTGGGCAGTTGCTCTCTACCAGCGTGCAGGATATATCGGCGGAAGATGCGCCGCCGCTGGAGCCGACCATCCCCCCCGACCGGCTGGATATTCAGGCCCTGGCCGCGCAAATTGAGCCGGGCGGCCTCATTGAAAAAGCCTTCCCGCGCTTCGAATATCGCCCCCAGCAAGTAGCCATGCTTAAAGCCGTATCCGACGCCTTCAACGAAGCCTGTCACCTGATGGTAGAAGCCGGAACCGGCACAGGCAAATCGATGGCCTACCTGTTGCCCGCCATCCATTGGGCCACCCAAAACAATCAGCGGGTGGTTATCTCTACCAACACCATCAACCTGCAAGACCAGATTTTGCACAAGGATTTGCCGGATTTGAAGAAGGCGCTGAACCTGACCCTGAGAGCAACCGCCCTGAAAGGGCGCGGCAACTACGTGTGCCCCTGGCGTGTGGAACAAATGCGCCGCAAAGAAAATCTGTCGCCCGTTGAAATGCGGCTGCTGGCTAAAATTATGGTGTGGATGCCCAACACCATCACCGGCGACAAGCAAGAGCTTTTCATCCCCAACTACGCCGAACAGGCGTTGTGGCATCAGGTCAACGCCAATGCAGAAATTTGCCCCCCGGACCGCTGCGCCCGCGAAGGTTGTTTCTTTGCCCGCGCCCGGCAGGCCGCCGAATCGGCGCACATCATTGTGGTTAATCACGCCCTGCTGCTGTCAGACATTGCCGTCAACAATCGGGTTATCCCGGAATACACCTACCTGGTCATCGACGAAGCGCATCATCTTGAAGACAGCATCACCAACCAGCTTGGCTTTTCGATAAACAAAAGCAGCCTGGCCCAACTGTTGACCGACCTGACCAACCGGAAGAGCAGCCTGTTCGCCCAAATTGGGCGTCGCCTTAAACAGGCGGGTTTAACCAATTTACAAGCCGATGCGGAAACCATGAGCAAAGTGGGCTACCAACGCGCAGAAGACGCTCAAAACGCCTGGTACGCTTTGTTCAACACTCTGGACAATTTCATTATGGAGTATTCGCCCCAGGCCCGCACCCAATACGACCGCCGCCTCCGGCTTTCGAACAATCTGCGCACCCAGCCCGCCTGGAGCGATGTGGAAATTTCGTGGGACAATGCCGCCACTGCCCTCAGCGGCCTGCAAAAGCTGATGAAACAGGTGGGCAAGTTGTGGGACGGGCTGGACAGCTACGATGTTGACAAGTGGGAAGAAACCATGCTGGTCATCACCGATTTTCGGACGCGGCTGGAAGAAGTGACCCGGCACCTGAACCTGATTTTTGCCCAGGACGATGACAACATCATCACCTGGCTGGAACAAAAAGCCCAAACGCAAGATATTTCGGCCCGGGCCGCTCCCCTGCACGTGGGCAATCTGGTGCGCGAACACCTGCTGGAGACCAGGGAATCGGTCATTTTCACCTCGGCCACTATGCGAACCGACAACAGCTTTGAGTATATCAAGGAACGCCTCAGTACATGGGATGTGAGTGAGCTGGCCGTCGGCTCCCCCTTCGATTACGCCGCCTCAACGCTG
>JAJRUC010000224.1 GCA_024278015.1 Chloroflexota bacterium | reverse complement strand
CTTCGCGCCCTCAAGCGGGGGGAATTAGCTCCTCCCCCGACAGCGGGGGACGCGAAGCGGGGAGGGGGTAAAACACCGTGATTTACCGCAACTGCGTCAGTCCTGATGCTGTCAAATTCGGATTAAACCGATTGCCTCAGCGCAAAATCAGGGGCAAGAAAACATGCTGAACCACGCCCGCGCTGGTAACGTACAGCCGGCCGTCAAGGCCGCGATAGGTGTTAAGCAGCACTCTGTCGCCGATGGCCGGTTGACCGCCGCCGCCAAATTCGATGACGCGGTCGGTTAAGTAGATGTCTGTGCCGTCCAGTTCCCAATCGGGCCAGCCGTCGCCGTTATCATCATTTTGGCCGGTCACTGTCCCCATAAACGTGCCGGTGCCGGCGTGGGGCGCCACATGCGTTTCAATTTTGGTGGCGGTGTTGACTGCGCCGCTGGTGGTATATTCCACTTCGACAAACGCGCCCAGGGCGAAGAAGCCGTGTTCCTGCTCAAAAGCGGTATTGGCATCGGTTTGGTAGGTAACGCCGCTGATTTGCCACGGCCCAACCAGCGACCCCAATGTGCCGCTGCCGGGGAAGGCTTCGACATAGCCATAGGCTTTAAATTCATCCTCGGCGCCGCCGGTTTGCCGGCATTTGTAGGCCTCTTCCGCTTCCAGTTTGGTCAGGTATTTAACTCCGCCCTGCACCACATATTTGGCTTTTACGCACGCGCCGGGGGCAAACTGATTGTGTTCGTCCTCAAAGCGGGTGGCGTCGGTGGCCTGATATTCCTGCCCGCCGATGACCCACGTACCCAGCCGCAATGACATTGAGCCGATGGGCGGCATAGAATCGATAGTAGCGTACATTTTGCCTTCTCCCGGGTACGACGGAGGTTCGCTGCCGCCGCCGCAATGTTCCGGGCTTGTGGTCTCAATTTTTCGGACATGGTTCACCCCGTTCTGGACGGTGTATTTTACTTTTACGCACGCCCCCACGGCAAAGGTGCGGCCATCGTCTTGCTCAAAGTTAGTCGTAACCGAAGTATTGTAGGTGTCGCTCATCACGCCGCCGGCAATCACCCACGAGCCGTACAAGTCGGGCGGAAATGACAGAACCGTGCCGTATACTTCGTTGGTGAAGGAACTGGTGGTACATTTGTACAGTTCTTCGGTGCCAATTTTGGTGGCAATGTACTGACCGCCGGCCGGGTTCTGATAGTATTCCACTTCGGCGCAAACCGTGTTGGGGTTGGCGTCTGCCTGGGCAAAGGCGCCGTGTTCTTCTTTCAACTCGGTGCCGAGGGTGCTGCTGAAAGCGCCGCCGCCGATGAGCCACAGCCCGTTCTGCGGGTCGGCGGGCACATCGCTGATGAGGCCGTAGAATTTTTCTTCGGGATGTTCGTCATCGCCGCCGCCCGTGCCGGGAACGGTGTTACACATTGTGGCGTTGCTGGTAGAAACCTCTATCAGATTAGTGGTGCCGGTCTCAAATTTAACATCGACGCACGCGCCGGCAAAGAAGGGGCCGTGTTCCTGCTCAAAGCGGGTGTTGGCATCGGCGGTGTAGGTAACGCCGGCCACCACCCAATCGCCAATCAGGCCGGCGGGAAATGAATCCAGAATACCGTTCAACTGGCTGTGCGGCCCTTCGCCGCCCCCCCCGCCGGAACCGCATTTGTAGCCGTTTTCAGTTTTGGCGGCCAGCATAACGTTTACGCCGGTGGAGTTATCGTATTCCACCTCAATACATACGCCCACAGCAAAGGGGCCGTGTTCCTGCTCAAAGCGGGTGCCGGCATCGGCGGTGTAGGTAACGCCGCCCGCAACCCAATCGCCGGTCATATCGGCGGGAAAGCCGGCGGGCAAGCTGTCTACCACGGCGTAAACCTGCGCATGTTCGCCGTCGTCACCGCCGCCGCCGGTGTTGCACATATACGTGGATTTACGTTCAATTTCGGTGGCGATGTTGCTCCCGCCGCTGACGTAATATTTTACTTCCGCGCAGTCGCCTGTGTTGAGTGCGCCATGTTCCTCATTTAATTGCGTGGCGGCGGTGGCTTCAAAGGCAATGCCGCCGATTTCCCAGGTGCCGGCCACGCCGGCGGGCCGGCTGGAGATGGCGCCTCGCCACGACAACTCTCCATCTGCCTGGGCAATAAGGGGCAACGCCAGTACAAAAGTCAAAATACTGAAAATGGCTACTTGTTTAACAGATATTTTTGCCATTAATTAACCTCCTGTTGGTTAAAGAAATTGATTTGGCTACGTTTGAAATTTGATAAATTGGTGAGATTTCTACTTAACGGACGGTATACCTGTTTAAAAGATACGGCCTCGATTTTAAAATTTAATTAAAATTGTGTGAAAAAAAATTAATTCATCCTGATTTTTGTCGTTTTCGGGTAAAGAATCCGGTAAATCTGCCGAAATACAGAGTAAGATGCCGTATTTTTTAGCTTGCCGCCGGTTATAGTATGAAGAACGGGATACCTTTATGAAGAATCCTCCTTTAATCATAACAGCCCCGCCCCGTAACCTGAAAAAATATGTCTTGTCCCTTTTCATCGCCTGGACCCTGGTGGTAGCCGGCCTGGCTGCGCAACAAATTTATCAAACCCGGCAGGCTACCCGGGATGCCGCCTTGCATGAAGTGCGGGCCTATTTTGAAATGGATCAATTTATTCGGCAATGGAGTACATCGCACGGCGGCGTTTACGTGCCGGTTGATGAGCAGACGCCGCCCAATCCGTATCTCTCCCACGTTGCAGAACGCGACATCCAAACGCCATCGGGCCGGCAATTAACCTTGATGAACCCGCCCTATATGATGCGCCAACTGCACGAAGGCTTTCAGGATTACGCAGGCTTTTCCGGGCACATTACCAGCCTGAACCCCCTTCGACCGGAAAACGGGCCGGACGAATGGGAAACACGCGCCTTGCTGGCCTTTGAACAGGGTACGAAAGAAATTTATGAGTTTACCAACCTGAACGGCGAACCCTGTCTACGCTTGATGCAGCCCCTGATAACCCAGGCAGGCTGTTTGACGTGCCACGGTATTCAGGGGTACCGGGTGGGCGATATACGCGGCGGCGTGAGTTTTTCTATTCCGATGCAGCCGCATTTGGCCTCAGAGCGAATTGCCGACCAACGCTATGCGCTCTCTTTCATTATTCTATGGATTGTGGGCGCTGTGGGGATTATGGTTGGCGGTTCGCACCTGAAAAAAGCAATGCAAGAGCGTTTGCAAGCTGAACAGGCGCTGGCCGCTGCCCATACAAAACTTGAAGATGATGTAGCGAAGCGCACGGCAGAGCTTTCGGCGGCCAACCAGCATTTGTTGCAAGAGATTTCCTTGCGAAAAGAGGTGGAACACGCCATCGAAACCTTGCGCCGCCAAAACGAATCAATCCTGAACGCCGCCGGCGTGGGTATCATCGGCCT
>JAJRUC010000223.1 GCA_024278015.1 Chloroflexota bacterium | reverse complement strand
CAACCCAATTGACATACGGCGAAACCGGAATCGCCAACGGATAATTGACGGAGGCCTTCACTTTGATGGCCGGATAGCGAAACACGCCGTAATCTTCGTCTTCATAATTGGCGGCTTCCGGGGCAAAGATATAAACCGCATGGCCCTGCCGCACCAGTTCATCCCGAAAGGTGCTGATTGAGGTGACTACCCCGTTGATTTCCGGTTTGTAGGCGTTGGTAAAAATTCCAATTCGCATAATATTGCCCTCCTGGTAATAAAATCCCCATGATATTGTAATCTATTCACAGTGAACATAAAAAAACGAAGCGCAATTATGCGATTATTGCCCTCTTTCCCCTTCCAATGGTATGATAAGCCCGAACAATAAACATAATACCGACGAGGATGATACATTTTGAAAAATCGTTTTTCAACCGGATTGATTGTAATTTTGGGCTTAATGGTTGTTTTTGCGCCGGGGCGGGTGGTGGGGCAGACAGACCTGCCCAAATATTGTCTGGAATTTCCCGATAATCTGGTGAAGAATTGCCGGTTTAATGAAGGTTTGAACAACTGGGTTCCGTTTGTGGAAGCCGGGGCGGCGGAGGTGCGCACCATCAATGGCAATGCCTGCCACACCATCAACCATCCGTGCGGCTATATAAGTTCCAACGGCGCGTTTGTGGCCGGGGTGTACCAGCAAATTCAGGTTGAGCCAAACGGCATTTACCGGGCCAACGTGCCGCTGATTTTGTACGATTCCTACGACAAGGCCGACGGCGGCCTGGGCCGCAAAATTGGCCTTGACCCCACCGGCGGCACAGATTCCACTTCGCCGAATATTGTGTGGAGTGAAGAGGTGTGGGCCTTCGACCACGCCCACAAGCTGGTGTTCAACGAATTGCAGGTGCAGGCCGCCGCCCAAAGCAACGCCATCACCCTGTTTGTGCGGGTAAATAATCCGGCCCGCGTCCCCAGCCCCATTTTTCAGGTTTGGTTCGATGAAGTCGGCATGGTCAAGGTAGGCCAGGCCGTTCCCACCGACACGCCCGCGCCGCCCACGGTCACCTTCACCCCTACGCCCGTCCCCCCCACCGCAACGCCAACGCCCCTGCCATCCGACACCCCCACGCCCGTCCCTACTGATACCCCCACGCTCCCGCCCACCGATACCCCCACGCCTGCACCCCCCGCCACGTCGCCGGCCACATCAACGCCCCCGTCGCCGGCCACATCAACGCCCCCGTCGCCGGCCACCGCCACCTTCACGCCCCCGCCCACCGCCACGCCCGTCGCGCCGTCTCTCCGGCAGCCCGCCCCCGTTTTGCTTGCGCCGGGGGTCATTGGAACCGGGCTGCTCTGCATCGGCGGGGGTGGGTTTATGCTGCTGCTGGTTGTGCTGGCCGGGGGTATTGTCTGGCTGTACCGTCTGGGCCGGCAAGATGATGACATGTAACGCCGCGCATCGCCGCCGGTAATAGCCCTCATCCCACTGCCGGCCGGGCGACGGTCACGCCGTCGCCCCCTTCGCCCTCTTTGCCCGGCCTGTAAGAGGCCACCAGCGGATGCCCTCGCAGCATATCGCGCACGGCGGCCCGCAACACGCCCGCCCCCCGACCATGAATCAGGGTTACGGAGGGTAATCCGGCCAGATAGGCCTGGTCAAGATAGCTGTCCAGCCGATGCAGGGCCTCGTCGGCTTGCAGGCCGCGCAAATCAATCTCCAGCCCCGGCGAATCAACCAGCCCGCCGCCGGTCATCGTGACGGCGGATTCCACTTCGGGCAGGGGGGTGTTTTTTTGCAGGGGCCGGATGTTGCGCCGGTTGAGGGTGGTTCTAAAATGGCCCAGTTGCACTTCAATCCGGGTGGCGGACATAGCCGTAACCACCCCTTTGGCATCCAGATGGGGCACAGCCACCTTGTCGCCCACTTTCAACGGGCGGGCCGGACGCTCCGGCATTTTCGGCAGATCGGCCCGCCTGATTTTGGCTTGCAGGTCGGCTTCTATTTTTTGCAACGTGGCTTTGACGGGTTTCGGCAGTTTGGCGGGCGTTTTGCCGGATGACGCGGGTTGGGCCGCCAGAGCTTTCTGCGCTTCCCGGCGCAAATGCCGCAAGTCGGCGCGAGTGGTATCCAGTTCTTTTTGGGCTTCGGCCCGCGCCCGTTTCAAAATTGCCCGTTCTTCTTCTTCGATATGGTTCAGCCGGTCTTCAATCTTTTGCCGGTAATGTTCCGCTTCGGCCCGCTCTTCTTCCAGCCGCAGCCGTTCCAGCCGGGCCGCTTTTTGGTCCGATTTAATTTGGGCCAGCATAATTTCGGTTTGGCGGCTTTCTTTATCAACCAGCTCGCGGGCTTCCCGCAGAATGCGCGATTTCAGTCCCAGCCGGCGGGCCACGGCAAACGCATTCGAGTTGCCCGGCACGCCGATTTGCAGCTTGAAGGTGGGCGACAGGCTTTCCAGGTCGAAGGCCATGCCGGCGTTGGCTACGCCCGGCGTGGTGTAGGCAAACGCCTTCAGCTCTGCATAATGAGTAGCCACCAGCGTGGTTACAGATTTGCCCAGCAAATGGCGCAAAATGGCATGGGCCAGGGCCGCCCCTTCAATGGGGTCTGTGCCCGCGCCCAGTTCGTCCAGAATAATCAGCGATTGGGCGGAACAGGTATCTAGAATATTGACAATGTTGGTCATGTGGGCAGAGAAGGTGGAAAGGCTCTGTTCCAGCGATTGCTCATCGCCAATATCGGCAAAAACGGCATCGAAGACCATCAGCGACGAGCCGGCATTGGCCGGCAGGTGCAGGCCGGCCTGGGCCATAAGGGTTAGCAGGCCCGCCGTTTTCAGGCTGACGGTTTTTCCGCCGGTGTTGGGGCCGGTAATGACCAGCATATTGATTTCCGGCTCAAGATACAGGTCAATGGGCACCACCGTTTCCGGGTTAAGCAGGGGGTGGCGCGCGCTTTTCAGGTTGAGGCGGGGCGTGTTGGCGGGCGCGGTTTGCCGGTTGTGCAACACCGGCGCGGCGGCGAAGGTCGCTTCGGCGTAGCGGGCTTTGGCGAAAATCAGGTCCAGTTCCGCCAAAGCTTGCACCGTGGCGGCAATGAACTTGCTTTGCTCTGCAATTTTCGCGGTCAGCGCGGCCAGAATACGATTGATTTCCTGGTTCTCTTCCAGTTGCAGGGTTTTCCACTGGTTGTTCAGGTCTACCACCGAAATCGGCTCCACAAAAATAGTGGCTCCGCTGGCGCTTTGGTCGTGGATAATGCCCTTCACCCGGCCCTTGAAATCGGCCTTGACGGGCAGCACGTAGCGCCCGTCTCGCTGGGTAATGAAGCCCTCTTGCAAATATTTGCTCACTTGCCGAGAGCCGACCAGCCGGCGCATTTTTTCCTGCAAGCGGCTGTGAACAATGTCAATTTCGCGGCGGATGCGGGCCAGGGCCGGGCCGGCCGTATCTTTGACGGCGCCGGATTCGTCGATGGCCTGATTGACGGCGCTGACCACGCCCATATTTTCTTCCAGCCGCCAGGCGATGTCGGCCAGGCGGGGGTACTGGTCGGCCAGGGGGGTAATTTGGCGGCGCAGGGTGCGGGCAATCTCCAGGGTGCGGGCAATCGAGAGCAGGTCCTGGGGCACAATAATCATGCCGCGCCGGGCTTTTTCCAGCAGGGGACGCACCTCTTTGGCCCCACCCGCGCCCACTGCCGGTTTGTCTGCCAGCAAACGGCGGGCTTCGGTAGTTTGGGCCTGCCATTCAATCGCTTCCGAAAAATACGATGACGGATTTAACGCCTGCGCCAACGCTTTGCCGCCCGAAAACGAGGCGTATCGACTGAGCCGGTTTAAAACCTGGGGGTATTCAAGGGTTTGTAGATGTTTGGTTATCATATCTGGATGATGGTTGCCTGTAACCGGAGCCTGACTATGCGCGGCGACGCATTTACGATAGCAACGCGCTGAAAATAGCGGGCAGCGATTTTGGATAGAACGGAGAAACAGAGGCGTAAACCAGCCCCAATACCCGGGTAAACATCGGCAGCAGCGTGGAACCGGCCATGCCTGCTTTGAGCGTGGGAGCCACGTTCGGCAGGCCGTACAAAAAATATTGCATCAGAGCCAGCAACATGCTGAGCCATATTACCGTGGTTGCAAACCCGGTGACAATGCCGCCCAGCGCATTAAACGCGCTTTTATTGGGGCCTGCATCTACCTTGTCCAGCAGCTCGTTCAGGTTTTTTGCTTTTCGTTTTGTCCGCTGCTCTTCCGGCGATTTAGTGGAATAGATGAAGATGGTTTGCAAAATGGTGGCGTAGATGATAAGCAAAATGATAAAGGCGAAGCTTTCCATAACCACCGGCGAACCGCCTTTAAACTGCCCCAGTAAAATTTTATCGCTGAGCAGCCGGTACGTCCACAGGTCGATGATAATAGCCAGCCATACGCTGAACAGGCCGGTAATTTGCCGGGCCGCGCCGCGAATGGCGCCGTACACCGTACCTAACAGGATGATAAAAACAAGAAGCAGGTCAAGTTCATTCAT
>JAJRUC010000222.1 GCA_024278015.1 Chloroflexota bacterium | reverse complement strand
TCAACCGCGTCATAAAATAACAGTAACTACTCAGGCATCAGAGATAAAGTTACCAGTTAGAGCGGCTTTGCCATTTTTTACCCCCCTCAATCCCCCCGTTGACGGGGGGAAGTGTTACATTCTCCCCCCTCACGAGGGGGGGTGAGTGGTTACAAATAACATGGATTTGCAGGAATGCGCCGGTTTTTGTAGGGATGACTCTTGTGGTCGCCCAAATTCGGGCTGAAACACAGGGCAACCACAAGGGTTGTCCCTACCCCGAACCAACATATATCAGTGAAAAACCATGTTCGTTTGTGACGCAGTTGAGGATAACTGGTCAATTGGCGTAATTTCATCAAAAAGTAACCTCTGGATACGGGCGAGGGAAGACTATGAATTTTTGGAATAAATTATTAGGGCAGACGCCATCGCGCAGCAGAGACGTGGCTAAAGAACGATTGCAGGTTGTGTTGGTGCAGGACCGGGTAAAACTAACCCCCAACATCATCGAAGCGTTGCGCGACGAAATTATTGACGTTATCGCCAAATACGTGTACATTGATGTCAGTGCAACCGATATTACCGTTTCCAGAAATTCCAGGCAAAATTGGCTGGTAGCCAATATTCCCATTTTGGGAGCGAAACGCGAAATACAATAAATTTACTTCTGTAAAGGTGCCGGCGGTTTGCAATTGGCCTGGACGTTTCGCTAATTGCCGACCGTTTTTATTTTGGCTATGAACTTGCGATTTTGGCGTCGATTTGACTTTTTGTTGCTGATTATTGTCGGCCTGCTGATAACCTATGGCGTGGTCATGATTTTCAGCGCCACCCAAAGCACCACAGACCTGCAACTGCTGTGGCGCACCCAGTTGATTCGGGCGGCGCTGGGCGTGGGCGCAATGCTGGTAGTGGCGGCCGTCGACTATCGCTATTACAATATGCTGTACGCTCCGCTGTATGCCCTCATCATCATTTTGCTGCTGGCCCTCATCGCCTTTGGCGAACTGACCGGCGGCACCCAGCGCTGGTTTGCCGGAGGCGCCATTCAGCCCGGCGAACTGGCGAAACTGGTGGTTATTATCTTTTTAGCCAAATATCTCAGCGACCACGACGGCGAAATTGACCGGCCCAAATACCTGCTGGTTTCGATGTTGATTGTGGCCTTGCCCATGCTCCTGATTTTTTTGCAGCCCGATATGGGTACCAGTATCATCATCGGCACCATCTGGCTGGTCATGACCCTGTTGGCCGGCATGCGAATTTTCCATTTGGGGTTACTGGGCGGCGCGGCGGCTTTAGCCAGCCCGGTGGTGTGGCTGGCTATGAAAGATTACATGCGCCGGCGCGTTTTGCTCTTCCTTAACCCGGCGGCCAACCCCGATGACTATTACAACGTGCAGCAGGCCCTCATCAGCATCGGCTCCGGCGGCTGGCTGGGCAAGGGCTTCGGCAGCGGAACCCAAAGCAACCTGCGCTTTTTGCGCGTGCGCCACACTGACTTTATCTTCTCCGTCATCAGCGAGGAGTTGGGCATGTTGGGGGCGTTGCTGCTTTTTGTGCTGATTATCCTGCTGCTGTGGCGTATCTTGCGGGCGGCCAACCTGTCCGGCGACCCCTTCGGCCGCAACATTTGCGTGGGCGTGGCCGCCGTCATTTTTGTGCAGTCCTTCGTCAACATCGGCGTTAATTTGGGCATTATGCCCGTTACGGGTACACCCCTGCCTTTTGTCAGTTACGGCGGCAGCTCGCTGCTCACCTTCCTGCTGGCTTTGGGGCTGGTGCAAAGCGTACTCATGTATAGAAAGCGACTGGATTTTGAAGCATAATCGAAGAATCCGCCGCCTGGGGTTGCTGACCATCGCCCTGTGGGCCGTGGTATTGGGCTTGCTGAACTTCATCAGATTGGTGTATACTTTTTCTCTGGCGGCAGACCCCACCCTTGCGCCGCAGAACCGGATATACTTTTACCAGTGGACGACAGTTATTTTCGGGTTGGCCTTTTTTGCGGCAGCCTGGGGCGTGTGGCAGCGGGCCAATTGGGGCCGGCGGTTGTTTCTGGGGGCGGTTGCAGCCTTCTTCGCCCTGTCGATGGCCGGCGTGTTCAGCGGTCGGGCCGCTGCCCCGCCACCCGAAGCGCGTCCGTGGCTCATTGTTCGCTACGCCCTTTCGATAGCCTTGCCGTTTGCGTACCTGAATTTGCCGTTTGTCAAACAATCTTTTCAACCCATTAAGGAAACAGTTGATGACCGATAACCAACCTGCCCGTGTGCGATACGCCCCCAGCCCCACCGGCTATTTTCACGTGGGCGGGGCCAGAACAGCCCTGTACGATTATCTGCTGGCCCGGCAAACCGGCGGCGCGTTTATTTTGCGCGTTGAAGATACCGACCAAAAACGCTTTAACCCCGAAGCCGTGGCCGACCTGCTGGCCGGCCTGCGCTTTTTGGGGCTGGAGTGGGACGAAGGCGTAGAGGCCGGGGGCAGCTACGGCCCCTACACCCAAACCGGCCGTCTGGATATTTACCGAAAGTACACCAAACAGCTTTTGGATGACGGATACGCCTATCGCTGCTTCTGCTCGTCGGAACGGTTGGCCGCCGTGAACGATGCCCGCCAAAAGGCCGGCCAAAACCCCGGCTACGACCGTCACTGCCGCCGTCTGGCCCCCCCCGAAACCGAGGCCCGCGCCGCCGCCGGCGAATCCTTTACCGTGCGCCTGAAGGTGCCGCCGGCAGGCAGCATCACCGTTCACGACGCCATTCGGGGGGCCGTCACCGTGAAAAACAGCCAGCTCAACGATGCCGTCCTCATCAAATCGAACGGTATTCCGACCTACCATTTTGCGGTGGTGGTGGATGACCATCTGATGGAAATTACGCACGTGATGCGCGGCGAAGAGTGGTTAAGCAGCTACCCCCTGCACGCCCATTTGTATAATTTTCTGGGCTGGGAGCCGCCCGTCTTTGCGCATCTGCCCGTTATCTTGAACCCGGCGGGCAAGGGCAAAATGAGCAAACGCGAAACCCGCGCCCCCGACGGCTCGCTGTACCCGGTGTTTGTGCATACCTTCAAAGAGATGGGCTACCTGCCGGAAGCGATGTTCAATTATCTGGCCCTGGTGGGCTGGAGCTATGACGACAAAACCGAATTTATGACCCGTGAGGAAATTATCGGGCGCTTCAGCCTGAAGCGAGTCAACGCCTCGCCCGCCGCATGGAATTACGATAAACTGAACCACTTCAACGGCATATACATTCGCCGGCTGAGCGTAGAGGCGTTGACGGACCGGCTGCTGCCTTTTGTGCGGCGCGCCGGCATCCAGGCTGACCGCGACACCCTGCTGAAAATTACGCCCCTCATTCAAGAGCGGCTGACCCTGTTGTCTGAGGCGGCGGAGAAAATCGACTTTTTCTTTGGCGATGACCTGCCCCCCTTCGATTTGGCGTTACTCACCCCCAAAAAACTGACCCCGGCCGACGTGCCCCCCATTTTGCAAAAGGCGCGGGCCGTCCTGGCGCGCATCGAATTTAACCACGATGCTCTGGCCGCCGGGTTAAAGCAGGCCGCCGCCGATATGGGCCTGAAAGCCGGCCAATTCTTCCAGCCTGTTCGCGTAGCCACCTGCGGCAAAAAAGTGGCCCCGCCCCTGTACGGCACGCTGGCAGTGCTGGGCAAAGAAACCGTCTTGCGGCGCATTGACCAAACGCTGGCCCGGCTGAGTGAGTGACAGCCTGAACCGGAGTTTATTGCGTTGCGCGTTTTACCCCCTCAATCCCCCCTTTCAAGGGGGGAAGTAAACGCCTCCCCCCCTCAAGGGGGGGGACTGAGATCAACTGTGGGCGGCCAGTTGTCGAACTTGCTTGAACGGAAGTAACCGCCTCCCCCCCTCAAGGGGGGGACTGAGGGGGGTAAATAATCATAAACCTGAAACCCGAAACACGGAACAG
>JAJRUC010000221.1 GCA_024278015.1 Chloroflexota bacterium | reverse complement strand
CTACGAGTTAATTCAGGAAGATGACGGCCACATGCCGGTTTTGGTATCGATGAGCCAGATTGCCGGGCGCATGAGCGCGACCATTGCCGGACAACTGCTGATGAACAGCGGCGGCGGACAGGGAATTTTGCTTAACGGCCTGCCCGGCGTTTCGCCGGCGGCAGTGGTTATTTTGGGCGCGGGCACGCTGGGCGCTAATGCCGCCCGCTCGTTTTGCGGGGCCGGGGCGCAGGTTACGGTCATCGACGTTGATTTGCGGCGGCTGCAATATCTGGATGAACTGTTTAACAGTTGTATCAATACTATGTTGCTCAATGAACACAACCTTAAGCGGGCGGTGGCCTTTGCCGATGTGCTGGTGGGCGCGGTTCACCTGCCCGGCCGGCGTGCGCCCGTTTTGGTGAGCCGGGATATGGTCAGGCGGATGAAGCGCGGCGCAATCATCATCGATTTTTCCATCGATAGCGGCGGCTGCGTGGAAACCAGCCGGCCCACCACCCTGCGCGACCAAACCTTTGTGCGCGAGGGGGTCATTCACCATTGCGTGCCCAATATGACCGCTATGGTGGCCCGCACCGCCAGCTACGCCCTGTCTAACGCGGCTTTGCCCTATTTGCTGGCCGTCGGCGAACATCGGCTTCCCGGCGCATTGCAATTGCAACCGGCTTTGGGGCCGGGCGTGGCTGTCTTTGAGGGCAAACTGGCTAATCCGAACATCGCTGCCGCGTTGGGGCGGCCGGTTGAGTTCGATTTTTCCGGCGAGGTAGCCGTATGAACTGGCAAGAAATTTATCGCAATAAAGTAACCGACGTCCAAGCAGCCTTGTCGTGCATCGAATCCGGCAACCGGGTGTACGTCGGCGGCGGCTCCGGCGTGCCGGTGAGCCTGGTTGACGGCCTGGTTGAGCGCGCGCCCTCGCTGCGCCAGGTAGAGATGACCCACGTCCTTGTCTTTGCCGACCCTCCGTACCTGAAACCGGAATATCAGGAGTCGTTTCGGCACAATGCCCTGTTCATTGGCGCTTCGGCCCGCAAAGCCGTGCAAGAGGGCCGGGCCGATTTTACGCCCATCTTCCTGTCAGAAATCCCCAACCTGTTCAGAAACGGCATTTTGCCCCTTGACGTGGCCTTGATTTCCGTCTCGCCGCCGGACGAACACGGCTTTTGCAGCTTTGGGGTTGAAGTCGGCGCCTCGAAACCGGCCGCTGAATCGGCCAAAGTGATTGTGGCCGAGGTCAACCGGCAAATGCCCCGCACCCTGGGCGACAGCTTCATTCACGTTAGCAGGCTGCACTATGTGGTAGAAGTGGACAGCCCCATCCCCGAAGCGCCCCAGGGCGGCGCCTCCGGGTTGCATTTGAAGGTGGGCGAACACATCGCCGGGATGATTCCCGACGGGGCCACCCTGCAAATGGGCATCGGCAGTATCCCCGATGCGGTTTTGCGTAATCTGGGGCATCACAAAGACATCGGCATCCACACCGAATTGTTTTCCGACGGCGTGATTGATATGGTCGAAAGCGGGGTTATCACCTGCGCTCGAAAAAACTTCCACCCCGGCAAAATTGTGGCCGGTTTTCTGTTCGGCTCCAAACGGCTGTACGATTTTGTCCACAACAACCCCATCATCGAGCTGCACCCCACCGATTATGTGAACGACCCCTTCAATATTGCCCGGAATGACAATATGGTGGCTATCAATTCGGCCTTGCAGGTTGATTTAACCGGTCAGGTGTGCGCCGATTCCATCGGCCCCCGCTTTTACAGCGGCGTTGGCGGGCAGATAGATTTCATTCGCGGCGCGGCCCGTTCAAAAGGGGGGCTGCCCATCATCGCTTTTCTGTCTACGGCCAAAAACGATACCATCACCCGCATTGTGCCTATGCTCAATGAGGGGGCGGGGGTAGTGACCACCCGCAACGATGTGCATTACGTGGTTACGGAATACGGCGTGGCTTCGCTGTACGGCCGGTCGGTGCGCAAACGGGCGCAGGCGCTCATCAATATTGCCCACCCCAAATTCAAAGAGGAATTGACCGCCGCCGCCCGCAAGCTGGGTTATTTTTGAGCCAAAATTACATCGCAAAGGGGAACCCGTGCAACCGGGTTCCCCCTTTTTTTTGCGGATTACCGGGCGCGGGCGCGATAAATCTCGGCTGTTTTTTTGATGATTTGCGGGCCGGTGTAGGTGGCGTAGGTCAGCCACAGGGGCAGGCCGGCTGCCCGCCCGAAGATGGCCGCGCCCGATGACGGATACAGGGCGGCCAGGGTGCTGCGCCGGATGAGGCGCCGGCTCAAGCGGGTGATGATTTCGGCTTTGAGCGGGGCCACGCCCAGGTCTGAAAAAACTGTTGGCGGCGTGGCCGTACCCAGCGTGTTATGGGCCACCCACAGCGCGGTGTAGACAATATTGCGGCACTGAAAGGCTTTGGCCCGCTTCACAAATTTGTCCCAGTCCAGGGTATGGCAGCGCCGGGTAATTTCAGCGATGTCGCATAGTGATTTTAGCCGGAAGAAGCGTTTGCGGCAGCTATTGATGCAGGTTGCCAGCAGCATATCTTCCACCGACATCAAAAAGGCGGGGTAGCCTCCCACCTCGGTTTGGGTGGCGGCCTGCCAGATTTGGTTGAAGTCAACCGGCAAAACGCCGTTCATCACCACGTCATGATGCTCAAAATAATCGTATTCTATCCCGCTGCGGAACAGAAAGTCCATTAATTCCTGATTATCTGCCGCCGCAATGTCTGATTGCCGCCGGTTGATGACCAAATCGGTATCCTGGGGCATAGTGTACCAGGGTTGCTCATAAACCAGCATATCCAGGGCCGCGCCTTTGATGAGCATCACCTGAATATTTTTGCGCCGGAACAGGGGCATGGCTTGCTTCAGCCTTTCCATCCGCCGGTCTTTTTTGAGCAGATTGCTGTAATGAGCGCTTTTGAATTGGTGCGCCACCTCATCCGGCAGCCCGGGCGATTCCAGACCGCATTGTTGCAGGTTTTTGAAAACCAGCGGAGCCACGCCGTGCGTTTTGGCCGTTTGGTAAACCGTCGTCCAGTCGATTGGGCGGCGGCGCGCCG
Organism: Chloroflexota bacterium; assembly: GCA_024278015.1. Classification (GTDB taxonomy): domain Bacteria; phylum Chloroflexota; class Anaerolineae; order 4572-78; family 4572-78; genus JAJRUC01. The sequence goes on along the minus strand of JAJRUC010000221.1, from coordinate 173 downwards.
TATCCGAAATCATGTGTCGGTGCGTCGTCGAGAGCGTTTGGCGGGTGGCCGCCAGCAGAATATTATCTTCCGGGTTCATCTTTTTGGGGGGTGGTGAACGGAAACAGATTGGTCAGCGCATTGAGTATGCGGGCCGGGATGAATATCGACCAGGAAAGAGCCAGCATCAGCCG
>JAJRUC010000220.1 GCA_024278015.1 Chloroflexota bacterium | reverse complement strand
GGTCATCCAAATTCGACCCCTGGCGCTGTGGGGGCTGGCGTTGGGAGAGAAACTGCCGGTGGTTTCGAAGGTGGCCCACCATCTGCATGCGTTGTACGAGAGCGCGTATGTCCTTTTTCGGCCCAAAAATTTGCTGTTGGCTGTGGGTCTGGGGACGCTGGCCTGGATAAGCGAAGGGGTAGCCTTTTATCTGGTGCTGCTGGGGCTGGGCCTTCCCCCGTCGATGCAACTGTTGTGGCAGGCCATTTTCATTTTGGCCTTCGCTTTTGTGGCCGGGGGGGCCTCCGGCTTGCCCGGCGGTCTGGGCGTAACCGAAGGAGGCTTGACCGGCCTGCTGCAACTTTTGGTGGGCGCGCCGGAGAATATCGCCGCCACGGCCACGTTGCTCATTCGATTCGGCACAATGTGGTTTGGGGTGGTTTCCGGCTTGCTGATTATGGCAATTTGGCGGGATTTTTTGTTTGGCCGGGGGGAAGACGCGCCGGATTTTTTTATGGCGATGGGCGGCAATGGAGAACCATTCGATGTGAATCCGTAGGGGCGCGCCGCAGCGCGCCCCTACTTTGTGTTAAAGGAGTTTTTCTCTCTTCTCGGCCAAATTAGCCAGCAGGGCCTTGAAGGCGTCGGCAAATGCCTTAACGCCCTGGGTTTGCAGGGTTTGGGTCAGGTCATTGTAGCTGATGCCCAGCGCGGCCACCTGCGCCATCACTGCTTCGGCTTCATCCGCGGCCTGGGTCAACCGCGCTTCGGCCCGGCCGTGGTCTTTAAAGGCCACAATGGTGGCGGGCGGCATGGTGTTGACGGTATCCGGCCCGATAAGCTCTTCCACGTACAACACATCAGAATAGGCGGGGTTTTTGGTGCTGGTGCTGGCCCATAACGGACGCTGCACCTGGGCGCCTTTGGCCGCCAGTTTCCGGAAGCGGTCTGTTCCGAAAGTTGTCAGGAAACGCTGGTACGCCACTTTGGCGTTGGCTACGCCCATTTTGCCGCGCAGGGCCAGGGCCTTGTCTGCGCCGACGGCTTCCAGGGCGTTGTCGAAGATGGTGTCTACCCGGCTCACAAAGAAGGAGGCCACAGAAGCCACCCGGCTTAAATTGCCGCCGGCGGCAGCCAGCGTTTCCAGCCCGGTCAGGTAGGCTTCGGCCACGCCGTCATAATCGGCCAAAGAGAACATCAGGGTGGCGTTCACGTTAATGCCCTCGCCGATGAGGGTGGCAATGGCCGGCAACCCGGCGGCCGTGGCCGGAATCTTTATCATCAGGTTAGGCCGGTTGACGGTTTTGAACAAGCGCCGGGCTTCAACGATGGATGCCTCGGTTTGATGGGCCAGCGTGGGCGCCACCTCAAGGCTTACGTAGCCGTCTGCGCCTTCGGTTTGGTCGTAAACGGGCCGCATCAGGTCGGCGGCGGCCTGAATATCGCTGACGGCCAGCGCTTCGTACAGGGCCACTGCGTCAATTTGCGAATTTTCGGCCAGCAAGGCGGCCAGGGCGCTGTCGTAGTCATCGCTTTTAGAGATAGCTTTATCGAAGATGCTGGGATTTGAGGTTAAGCCGGTGAGGCCGTCTGCGGCAATCATGTGGGCCAGTCGGCCGTTTTCCAGCAGGGCGCGTTGAATATTATCGTACCAGATTGATTGCCCCAGGGCGCTGATTTGCTGTAACCGTGATAAAGACATAGACACTCCTTTTGATGGGTCTTTAGCTACCCGTCATATTCTTTGATGAATTTTTCTGCCTGTAGCACCAGGTCTTTATTGCCCATAAAGACCGGGGTGCGGTGATGCAGGTTGGTGGGCTGAATATCAAGTACATCCCGATGCCCGTTTGAGGTGTAGCCGCCGGCTTGTTTCATTAAAAAGGCCAGGGGATTGACTTCGTATAGCAGGCGTAGTTTTCCGTGCGGGCGTTTGGCGTCCCGGGTGTTGACCGGATAATAAAACACGCCGCCGCTTAGCAGGGTGCGATGGAAATCAGCCACCATTGAACCGATGTAGCGCAGGCCCAGCGTCGGGCCGCCGTCTTCACCTTGCAGCCAGTCGGTGTATTTGCGAACGCCGGCGCTCCATTTGCGTTGGTAGCCCAGGTTGGCGCTGAAGTATTTTGGTTTGGCGGGCAGTTTGATATCCGGGTGCGAAAGCAGGAACTCGCCGATTTGGGGGTCGAGCGTAAAGCCGTACACGCCGTTGCCCACAGAATAAACCAGCATGGTGCTGGAGCCGTATAAAATGTATCCGGCGGCCACAATTTTATTGCCGGGCTGCAACGCATCTTCGCGGGTGCCGCGTTCGCCGTCGGCTGAAAGGCGTTGGTGAATGGCGAAGATGGTACCGACACTGACATTATAATCAATGTTCGATGAACCATCAAGCGGGTCGTATGATAAAACGTATTTGCCGGTCGGGTATTTTTCGGGAATGGCGAGAATATCATCGGCTTCTTCAGAGACCATCACCGCTACGCGGCCGGTGTGGTCGTTAAGGCGAAACAGGATTTTATCGGCGGCCTCGTCCAGTTTTTGCACTTCTTCGCCGTGAATATTGGTTTGGCTGGTGGTGCCGATGACTTCGGCCAGGCCGGCTTGCGTGGTGTGGCCGGCAATCAACTTGCCGGCCAGGGCAATATCGTACATCAAGGCGGTGAGCGCGCCGGTGGCGTCCGGGTGCTGGCTTTGTTTTTCAAGGATATGCCGTTCGATGGTTGTAATTTGGCCCGTTAGTTTTTTTTGGCTGTTTCTGGTTGTCATCATACTCCCCTTTGAGTTTTGATACAGGTGCGTGGTGATTAAACTACATCACAAAGTCATGGTAACAAACTTGGCGTATATCGCAAAATTTGTGAGGCAGGATGCGGCCTTCGCGCCGAGGCACGCCCCCAGGAAAGATTTGACGCTTTTCGGAAAAGTCTTATAATAAGTCTTGAATTATGCCTCTTTGTGCAAACAAGGTTTTTGTGTCTGTCTGAGTAATTTCCCCAAGTATACAGATAAAGCTCTCTCTTAAAGATATGGGATGAGTTTTTCTTGATAACATCAATGCCCAAATTTTTTAAAGACATACCTCCTGATTCCACAATTTTCACCTTCTTGACTTATAAGTAATCCAAATTATAATTGAATAACGCAGAAAAGTAGATTTTCCCATGAAAAAAACAGAAGAAACCACAGAAGAAACCACCGGCATCCAGCCGGAAAACAACCGTCGCAAGCGAAAAATAGCCACAAACATCGGGGACCTGGACAAACAAACCCTGCCGGAATTGCGGGAAATAGCCAAAGAATACCAGATTGTCAGTTACAGTCGTTTAAAAAAGGATGAACTGGTTAAACAAATTATGAAGACCCAGGCAGAAAAACAGGGGCTTATTTTTGGCGGGGGCGTGCTGGAAATTATCCAGGACGGCATCGGCTTTTTGCGCTCGACGCATTTGCTGCCCGGCCCGGAGGACGTGTATGTATCGCAAAGCCAAATTCGCCGCTTCGGGTTGCGCACCGGCGATATGGTTTTGGGCCACGTGCGGCCTCCCAAAGATACCGAAAAATATTTCGGCCTGCTGCGCGTAGAGGCCGTGAACGGCCTTGACCCGGAAATTGCCAAACGCCGCCCTCAATACGAGCGCCTGACCCCGATTTATCCCGAAGAACAATTGAAACTGGAAACCGAACCGAATATTTTGGGAACCAGAATGTTGGATCTGCTGGCCCCCGTGGGCCGGGGGCAACGCGGCTTGATTGTTTCCCCACCCAAAGCCGGCAAAACAACCGTCCTCAAACAAATTGCCAACGGTATCAGCGCCAATTACCGCGATATTCACCTGATGGTCGTTCTCATCGGCGAGCGCCCGGAAGAAGTAACCGATATGGACCGCTCGGTGGATGCCGAAGTGATGGCCGCCACCTTCGATGAGCAGGAAATTGACCAGACCCGCGTGGCAGAAATGGCTTTGGCCCGCGCCAAACGGCTGGTTGAAGGGGGGCGCGATGTGGTCATCCTGATGGATTCCATCACCCGCCTGGCCCGGGCCTACAATATGGTTGTGCCCCCCAGCGGCCGCACGCTGTCCGGCGGTATTGACCCGGCGGCCCTGTATCCTCCCAAGCGCTTCTTCGGCGCCGCCCGCAAACTGGAAGAAGGGGGCAGCTTAACCATTGTGGCTACCTGTCTGGTTGATACCGGCAGCCGCATGGATGATGTCATTTACGAGGAATTTAAAGGCACCGGCAACATGGAACTGCACCTCAGCCGAAAATTGCAGGAACGCCGCGTCTTCCCCGCCTTCGATGTGGAACGCTCCGGCACGCGCCGTGAAGAACTGCTGCACAGCGAAAGGGTGTTGAGCCGGGTGTGGACCTTGCGACGCATGATTAATGCCCTGGGCGGCGGGGTTGAAGCCACTGAACTGATTTTGTCTCGAATGAGTAAAACCAAAACAAACGAGGATTTTCTGGATACGCTCCACAAAAATATTTTGTAACAAAAGCGGTCCGGATTTTTCAATTTGACATTCTTCTGACGGTTGGTTAAGATACGCCAACCGTCAGATTTTTATTTTCGGTTTTGAATTGATATGCAAAAATTATCCCTGAAATCTTTAACGCACTGGTCGTCTGTGCGCCAATTGACCCGATTGACCCGATTCGACGCCGCCCGGCCAACGTGGCCCCCGGCGCCCGCAACCCGGTTGCGGGCGCTGATGCACCTTGCCTTGCTGGGATTGATTGCCCTGCTGGCCGTTTCGGGGGGATTTCGTTTTTCCGGTCGCCCGCTCAAGGTCCCCGGTTACCTGCCGCCGGATTCAACCACCCAAACCGCCGCTCAACCCCGGGCCGAGCGCCCGCTGTCGTTGCCGGGTATTCTGCAAAACAGAACCGCCGGCCTGCTGGCCCCCGTGGCCGTGCCGCACACCATCATCCCCGACAGGGAAGTGAAGGTAGACCGCATCGAAACCTACGTCGTTCAGCCCGGCGATACCATCCACGGCATTGCCCTGGACTTTAGCCTGGCCCCGGAAACCCTGCTGTGGGCCAATCCGCGCCTGGAAGACAACCCCGATTTGCTGATGGTGGGCGACGAGCTGACCATCCTGCCCGTCGACGGCGTGTACCACCAGGTTGCCCAGGATGACACCCTGCCAAAAATTGCCGCCACATTTCAGGTGGAAGAACAGACCATCATCGACTATCCCCTGAACAACATTGACCCCGAAAACCCGGCTGTTACGCCCGGTCAGTGGCTGGTTGTACCCGGCGGCGAAAAACCATACGTCCCCAAATATGTTTCTGTGGCCCATAGCGCCGCCCCCGGCGGCGCCGCCACCGGCACCGGCACCTTCCAGTGGCCGACAAACGGCACCATCACCCAGGAATACTGGCGCGGACACCGGGCGCTGGATATTGCCGCCTGGATGGGCGCACCCATTTACGCCGCCGACAGCGGGTATGTGGTGGCCGCCCAGTGGGACGATACCGGCTATGGCCGCATGATTATTGTTGACCACGGCAACGGCTTCAAATCGTTGTACGCGCATATGAGCGTGATGTATGTTGCGGTGGGTGATGAAGTTACGCAGGGGCAGCAGCTTGGCGAAATGGGCAGCAGCGGCAATTCAACCGGGCCGCACCTGCATTTTGAGCTGATACTGAACGGCGTCAAACGCAATCCGTGGGGGTTTTTGCCCTGATGGCCGTTTTGCTCATCACCGGCGGCAGCGGCTATTTGGGCCGGCATCTTTGCCGCATGGCCGCAAAAAGCCACACCGTCCACGCCACTTTTTTAACCCATGCCGATACTGTTTCGGCGGGCATCCCCCATCAACTTGATATAACCGACCTTGCCGCCGTGCGGGCCGTGGTGGGGCAACTTCGCCCCGAAGCCGTCATCCACTGCGCCGCCGCCAACCCCGGCCACGACGAAAGCCGGATGCGGGCCGTCAACCGCGACGGGGCGGCCCATATCGCCGCTGCCGCCGCCAAAGCGGGGGCGCGGCTGGTGCATGTCTCCACCGATATGGTTCACAACGGCCGCCATGCCCCCTACCCGCCCACCGCCGTGCCGGCCCCCGTTACCCTCTACGGAACGTCGAAGGCCGAGGCGGAGGCCGCCGTTATCGCTAAAAATCCGGCGGCGGCCATTGTGCGCACCTCGCTCATTTACGGGCTGGATGAAATGGACCGCGGCACGGCGGGCTTTGTGCGCCGGCTGGCAGGGGGCCAGACCCTGACCCTTTTTGAAGACCACCTTCGCCGGCCGGTATGGGTAGAAACGCTAGCTGAAGCCTTGCTGAAGCTGGCCGTGGACAGGCCGGAAATTTGCGGGGTATTGAACATTGCCGGACGGCAAACCCTTAGCCGGGCCGATTTCGCCGGGCGGATGTTCGATTGGTGGGGTATCGGGTATCGGGCCCAGGTGCAGCGGGGCCGCGCCGCCGATTTACTGCCGTTCCCCACCCCGCCGGATTTGCGGCTGGATGTATCGGCGGCGGAAGCGCAACTGGGCATGGAATTTCCGGGCGTTGACGCTGTGCTGAAAATTTGTCAATTGCGGCAATCGTGATAAAATAGCGGCAAATACGCGCCCGTAGCTCAACGGATAGAGCATCAGTCTTCGGAACTGAGGGTTGGGGGTTCGAGTCCCTCCGGGCGCGCCAGGTTTTACCAGAAAATATCTATCATTCCCCAATTTCCAGCCAGTCCACCGCCGCGTATTCTAACGGTATATTTCCCGCCGATGTCCAATTTGATGAATTATCAAAACGGATTCATCTTCGAGTACTTGATACAGCACCCGATATGCGCCCACCCGCAGTTTGCAAAAATCAGATAAATCACCCGTCAATCGTTGGCGTGGAACACGGTCCAAATTTTCCGCCAACCAGTTGATTCGCCGCACAATCCGTCGCGCAACAGGCTTGTCCAACCGTTGCAAACCTCGAACAGCCGCGTCCAATATCCGAATTTGATACATTGCCGTCAATCCAAATCAAATTGTTCCACAATATCCTCAAACGCAACGCCGCGCTCACCTTGAGCCACCAACTCACGCTGACGGATAAGACGCTCACGAACCTCCGGCTTGAGTTCGACATCTTCGTAGGTGTCGAACACTTCCACCAATTTGCGGTCAATCACCGTTTCAATGAGTCGGACCAATTCTTTTTTTGTCATTTCACTCAGCGATGTTGCCATTTTTCACACCTCGCCAACTGTCGTTCCATCCACCAAAATTATAGCAGATTGCCGATAAAAAATCCATCACCGGGAAATTTCCAGCCAGTCCACCGCCGCCGCCAGCGAGCGGTCATCCGGGTTGCGACCGAGCCGCAAGTACCCGTCGGGGCTTTCTGCCGCCGTGCCGACCGCCGCGCCCTTCACCCCCACCAGCGACACCGGCATCGCCGGCACGCCCGCCGAGCCGCCGAGCATCTCGAAGCCGCCGGAGAGAAACGCGCCCGCATCCGCGCCTTTGCTGCTGACCAGCACAATCTGCCCGTCGGGAATTTGCGCCAGAAATTCGCGCAGGGCGGCATCTTCATATTGATTCGCCGCCGTGTCGAACCCTTTTTTCG
>JAJRUC010000219.1 GCA_024278015.1 Chloroflexota bacterium | reverse complement strand
GGCCTGACGCCGCAAAGCGTTTCGATGCTGGGCGGCTTTAAGGTGCAGGGCAAAAGCGCCGCCGCCATCAAACAGTTGGTTGATGATGCCTGCGCCTTGCAAACGGCGGGCTGTTTCTCAATTGTGCTGGAGGCCATCCCCGCCCCGGTGGCCGCATACATCACCCGCCGCGTAACCGTGCCGACCATCGGCATTGGGGCCGGGCCGCAGTGCGATGCCCAGGTGTTGGTGATGCACGATATGATTGGCTTGTTTGACCGCTTTGTGCCGAAATTCGTCAAGCAATACGCCAACATTCACCAGCAAATGCTCAAGGCCCTGATGCAATACCGGCAGGAAGTGGAAAGCGGCCGGTTTCCGGGGGCGGAACACAGCTATGCCATTGACCCGGCTTTGCTGGATAATTTAGACTGATGCGGGTGGCGGTCATCGGCGGCGGAGCGCTGGGCAGCCTGTTTGCGGCCCGGCTGACTCCCCGCGCGGCGGTGTGGCTGTTGAGCGGTTGGCCGGCCCATCAAGCGGCCATCCGGCAAGCCGGCTTGCGGCTGACGCACCCCGACGGCCGGGTGGAGACCGTTTCGGTGCGGGTGGCCGCGCCGGAAGCAGCGCCGGCGTTGTGGGCCGATTTGGCCCTGATTCTGGTGAAATCGCCCCAAACAGAGGCCGCCGCGCACAAAGCGGCCCGCAGTTTAAAGGCCGATGGTCTGGCTCTGACCCTGCAAAACGGGCTGGGCAATCTGGAAACGATTGCCGCCGTGTTGGGTGAAGACCGGGCCGCGCAGGGGGTAACCGCCCAGGGCGCGACAATATTGGCTCCCGGCAGCATTTACCATGCCGGTGCGGGGCCAACCTGGCTGGCCGCGCCCGCCGGCTTGCGCCCCGCCGTGGCAGAAATTGCCGGTTTGTTCAATGCGGCCGGTTTTGAAACAGCGTTGGCCGATAATTTGACGGAAATGGTGTGGGGCAAACTGGTGGTGAACGCCGGTATCAATGCCCTGACCGCCATTTTGGGCCGGCCAAACGGCTTTTTGGCCGAAGATGAATCGGCGCGGGCGTTGATGCGAGAGGCCGCCCAGGAAGCGGCAGCCGTGGCCCAGGCGCAGGACATTGGCCTGCCCTTCAATTACCCTCCGGCGCATGTGGAACAGGTGGCGCGGGCCACGGCCCCCAACATCTCTTCCATGCTGGCCGATGTGCGGCGGCGCGTCCCCACCGAAGTGGCAGTCATTAACGGGGCCGTGGTGCGGGCCGGGCGGCGGCTGGGCGTGCCCACGCCGGTAAACAACACCCTGCTGCGGCTGGTGCAGGCCATCGAAGCCGGTTACGCAGATACAATCAATCCTTGAAGATGGTGGGGTAGAGTTTTTTGGCGCAGTCCGGGCACAGACCGTGGCTAAAATCGGCTTCGGAGTGGTTTCTAATGTAGACTTCTACCTGCTGCCAATAGCCGTTATCATCCCTGATTTTTTTGCAGCCGGCGCAAATGGGCAGCAAGCCGCTGAGTTGTTTAACCTGGGCCAGCGCTTCTTCCAATTCGTGGTTCAGGCGGCGCAGCGCCATCATATCGTTAAAGCGAGCCATTGCAATGGTGATGGCCCGTTCAATTTCCTGCCGGTTCGAAGGCTTGACCAGGTAGGCCCCCGCCCCCGCTGCGCTGGCCTGCTGCAACAATTCAGACGTTTCGTAGGCCGTCAGCACCACAATCGGCCTGGGTTGTTGGGCAATGATGGCTTGCGTAGCTTCAATACCATTCATTTCCGGCATATCCAAATCCATCAAAATGACATCCGGGTTTAGTTTTGCGGCCAGGTCAACGCCCTCCAGCCCGTTGGCCGCCTCTCCCACAACGGTGTATCCGCTTTTGGTGAGCAACGTGCCCACCATTTGGCTGACCAAATAATCGTCTTCGCAAATGAGTACCCGAATGCCGTTAGAATTTATCATTTTTAACCTCAACCATGAAAGAGAATAACGTTACTGCGCCGCTGTCATTTCGCAATGATAATGCCCCCCGCAATGTTTTGGTCAGGATATTATTAATCAAATTGAACCCGATATGCGAATCATCCCCCTTGTTTTTAAGCAGGGGCGGCGGATAGCCCGGCCCGTTATCCCGATATTCAACCCAAATTTGGTCATCTTCCTCCCAGGCCGTCACCGTGATTTCTATTTCAGGGTGGGTGCTTGAACGACCATGTTTGAAGGTGTTGGTGGTCAATTCGTTGATGATCAGGGCCAGGTTGTGCGCTTGTCTGGGCGTTATCTGTATTTCCGAGGGGACGACCACAATGTTGACCGGCCGGCGCACGTCGTAAGATTGGCGGGTGGCGTGGATGATTTGGCTCAAGAGCGTGTTCAGTGAAACGGACGTCCATTCTTGCGATGAAAGCAGGGTGTGGACAGCGGCCAGGCTTTGTACTCGCTGGATGAGGCTGTCTATTATTTGCACGTAACGGCGGTCGCTATCCGGGTTAAGCTGATTTTGTTCGGCGTAGAGCAGGCCAATAATGGCCGAGAGGTTATTTTTTACCCGGTGATTGACTTCGTTCAGCAAAATGAGTTTGGTTTGCGCGTCTTCGATGGCCTGCTGGTAGAGTTGGGCATTGTGCAGGGCGATGGCCGCCGCATTGGCCAGGGGCGTAAGCCGCTCAACATCCTGTTCAGAAAAGGCGTGGGGGGTATCGTTATCCAGCCGAAGCAGCCCCAAAACTTGCTGATGGTGGCTGATGGGGATGACAACATGGCTGCGTATCCAGGCGGTTGGCTCAAAAGTAACCCAGCGCGGGTCTGTCCGGCAGTCGGTTATAAGGATGGGCGACCGGGTCTTGAGTACTTCGTCTTCAAGGGGCAAACGGGCTTGCTGATACAATTGACTCTCAATCGCTTCGGCGATGCCGGCGCTGCCGGCGCCCAAACAGCGCATCAGCCGAGGTATTCCATTTTTGAGCAGCACAATGTTGCAGGTTGCGTGCGGAATCAGGATGCTGATTTGATTGATAATTTCATCCAGCACGGCTTCCGGGTTGGTGTGCGCGGCCAGGGCCAGGGTAATTTGGCTCAGCGATTCGGCCCGAACACGCTGCTCGTATTCCGCTGCCAGCAGACGTTCTTTTTCCGCTTCAGCCTCTTTTTGGGCCGAAATATCTCTGGCAATGCCCATTACCCCGGTTACTTCACCACGCCGGTTCTTTAAAGCCGAAGCCGACAAGATGACCGGAAAGATTTCGCCGTTTTTGCGCCGGTTCAACACTTCTGTGGTGCAGCGCCCGTTTTCGCAGGCTTTGTGGAAAATTTCATCTCCGTGTTGCGGGTCGGCGTACAGAATATTGGCGTGTTGCCCAATGATTTCATCGTGGCTGTAGCCGAAGTATTGCTGGGCTGCCGGGTTAAATTCAATGATGCGCCGGTCTGTGTCGCTGGCAATGATGATATTGAGCGAGCTGTTGATGAGGCGGCGGGTGTACGTTTCAGAGGCGGACAGACTTTCGTACAGGCGGGCGGTCTCGATG
>JAJRUC010000218.1 GCA_024278015.1 Chloroflexota bacterium | reverse complement strand
GGCATTAACTTGATTCAAGGCGGGCTGCAAGCCTGGCAACGCCACGGCCGGCCCGCTTAAACCGGCTGCTTTTCTATCAAAAAAAATTGAATGAGCAGCCCGGCCGCCACCAAACAGCCCACATCTACCAAAACCACGCCCGGCAGATGAAAGTTCTCCCACAAAATTGCGGTCAACGGTGCGCCCAGGGCCGCCCCCACGCTGATGCCCAAAAACGTCAAGGCTAAAACGGTCCCCCGCGCCTGAACATCCTGTTCCGAGTAAAGCGACACCAGGGCGACAATGGTAAATTCCGAAAAAAGGCTCATGACCCCCAAAATTGTCACCGCCAACCAGAGCAGGTTTCCGGCAAGCGGCAGCAGGGCAAAACTCAACGCCAGCAGGATGACGCTGCCGGTACTGCCGCGCTTTTTGCCCACCCGGTCTATAAAGCCGCTGGACAGGACAGCGCCGGCCAACTCTGCCAGGCCAAGAACTGTGGCAATGCCGCCGATTTCACCGGCTGTCAAATGAAAATCGGCTTTAAGCCACAAACCCCACAGCGTACCCAGCGAGACCACTGTGATGAAAATCAAACAGGCCACGCCCATCGCCGCCTGCACCGGCGGTTGGGCTAAAATGCTCCGAATTTGCCGCCACGACAAGGGGGCCGGAGTTGAAGTTTGATGACGCGCCGCCGGTAAAAACCGGGCCAGGGCCGCCGCCGCCGCGATGCTCAGCACCCCCAGCAGCAGCATCGGCACGCGCCAGCCGAAGTGGTCTATCAACCAGCCGGCCGGCGGCAACAACAAAATTGCCGACCCCGACCAGGCAAATTCGGCCACGCCCAACACCCGGCCCCGCCTGGCAAAGGGAGTCATATCGCTTAAATAGGCTTGCTGGGCCGGAATGAAGGCGGCCAGACTCAGGCCGGAAACGGTCATCGGCGCGACGGCCCACCCACCCCGGACAAAAATCAGCATGATGGCGGCCAGTCCTTGCCCCAGCATACCCAGGGCCATCACATTGCGCCGCCCGAAGCGGTCTGCCAGCGCGCCGAACAAGGGGCTGAACACGCCCACGCCGCTGCGTAAAAACAACAGCCAGCTAAAACTCACCACCGTCAACCCCAGGCCGGAGGCGAATATCGGAATGAAGGGGTACAGGATGCGGCTGTTTAAATCAAAAACCAGTCGCACAATGAAGATGAGGCCCACAATTTGCACACTGAGGCCCAAAAAGAGGGTTAGTTTTTCCGACAGAGGGACAGGTTTTGGGGATGGCGGCATGATGTTTTCCGGGCAGGATGAAATATCGGTGGACAGAATAACATCCATTGAGCCATGAGTCTAGTTCAAACGGAGGATGCCGTCAATTTGTCCCTGATCGAATGGGGCGCCGTTTGCCGCAGATGTAAAACGCACATAGCGGAAGGAGACGCCCGCCGGCAGCGGGGGCAGCACGGCCCCAAAATCGATGGCGATGCCGGTGTTGGGCGTTACCCCATCGGGCCGGGGGTAGAGCATACCGGAGGGAATCGGTTCGTTTTCATCTTCTCCGATTTCGGTGGGCGGTGGCGGAGGATTAGTGTAATAGCCGGGGTCGCACACTACAACCGCGCAGTTATCGATATTGGTGCCGTTAACGTTGCCGGGCGCGCCATCCCAGGCAAAGACGGTGTACCATTTCCCGCCCGTGATGGAAACGGTAACGGTGATGTAATCCAGAAAGATGCCATTGTAAGTGGGATTTGCTCCCGCGCCCTCGTAGAAGACAAAATCGTAGCCGGGGCCATTGGTAATGCCGTTGCCCGCCCCCAAATCGATGGTGATGGCGCTGGTGCCGGAGATGAAGGCGGTGTTGCCGTCCGGCTCGCCGAGTACATCGGCGCAGACTACGTCGGGCGTGCAGGTGGCGCCGGTTACGGGCGGCGTGCTGTAAATGGTCAGGGCATCGGTTAACACGCCGCTGGGGTCGGTGGGGCCGGGGTTGATGATGGTGACGGTGTAATTGCCGGTGGGGGTGGGCGGCATGGTGGCTTTCAGGGTGGTGGTATTAACAAAAGACAGGCCGCTGACGGGCAGACCGTTGAAGAAGCCGCGCAAGCCGCCGGGGCTGCCCGTATTGCGGAAGTTGCTGCCGGTAATGGTAAAGGTTATCGGCGTGGAGGCGGCCCGCGTAAACGACGGGGTAATGCTCACAACGGTGGGGAGGGGGTTGGTGGCGGTGTACGCCCCCGGCAGCGAAGCGGCCTGGGTATCGGTGTTGACTACGGTGACGGTATAATATCCGGCGGTCAGGTTAAGCGGCATTGTGGCCGGAATGGTGTTCGACAGGGTGCAAGTTGCGCTCAACGGCAGGGTTCCCACCCCCGGCGATTGAATCGACACGACGCAGCCCGGCAAAAAGTTACTGCCGCTGATGGTTATGGGCAGGGTGGCCGTGTTCACCCCCGTCGATGGGCTGACGCCGGAAACGCCCGGCGGCAAATGCAGGGGCGTAACGGCGCAACTGCCGTCTGTTTTCACCGGAAACCCATCGGGGCAGACCGGCACCGGCGTAGCCGGCGGCCCGGCCAGCACAACGCCCGTGGCCGTCGCCGTATTGGTGATGGTCTGGCCCACCGCATCAAGGTTGATGCCGGCAGTAAAGACCGCACGGGCCGCCGAACCGGTTATCGGCAGGGGGCCAACCGTCCACGTCAGCAGGTTGCCGGCCCGCAGCAGCGTTCCCTGAGAGGCCGCGCCGCCGATGTAGGTTATCTGCAACGGCAAGGTATCCGTCAGCAGCACGCTGTTGGCATTTGCCAGGCCGGTATTGGTGACCCATAGGGTATAGCGAATAATATCCCCGACTACCAGCGGCGGCCCGTTCACGTCGCCGGCCGTTTTCGCCAGCGATAATGTAGTAAACGGCGTGGGGGTGGGTGTGAAAGTAGGCGTGACCGTGGGGGTAGTCGTGGCCGTGGCAGTAGCGGTAGCGGTGG
>JAJRUC010000217.1 GCA_024278015.1 Chloroflexota bacterium | reverse complement strand
GACCGGCTACGGCAAAACGACCATCATCAACCTGATCCCCCGCTTTTACGACCCGACCGGCGGGCGCATCACCATTGACGGCTACGACCTGCGCGATGTCACCCTTGATTCACTGCGGGCGCAAACCGGGGTGGTGTTGCAGGAAACCACGCTGTTCCGGGGCACTATCCGCGAAAATATTGCCTTTGGCAAACCGGATGCCACGCCGGAGGATGTGGTTGCCGCCGCCAAAGCCGCCGCCGCGCATGAGTTCATCGAATCGTTCCCCGATGGATACGACACGCTTGTTGGCGAACGGGGCGCAACGCTCAGCGGGGGGCAGAAGCAGCGCATCGCCATTGCGCGGGCGCTGTTGCTCAGCCCAAATGTGCTCATTCTGGATGAAGCCACATCCAGCGTTGATTTGACGACGGAAGCGCAGATAAAAGCCGCGCTGGACAAGTTGATGACAGGGCGCACCAGTTTTGTGATTGCCCAGCGCATCAGCACGGTGATGAACGCCGACCAGATTTTGGTGCTGGACAAGGGTCGGATTGTGGCGCACGGGACGCACGCCGAATTGATGGCGCACAGCCCCATTTATGCCGAAATTTATCATTCGCAATTGATTGAAGACACGCCGGTGGCGCATTAAACCACGACGGCGCAAAACCGCCAGGAAAACGGGGGATTACCCTCCCCCTTGCCCCCTCCCTTTAAAGGGAGGGGGTAAATCCATCTTCACAGTAAAAACACTGAAATCGAGAGGAAAATAATGTTTGGAAATCAACAACATATGCGCCGAATTATGGACCGCGACATCACCAAACCCAAACGGGTGGGTGAAACGCTGGCGCGCTTCGGCGACTATTTTAAGCCATATTGGTACATTTTCATTTTAGTGGGGGTGATGGTGGTCATTTCCACCTGGGCGCAAGTCACCAGCCCGGAACTCACCGGGCAATTGGTGGACTGCTATCTCGCCCCCACCGCGTCGGATGCGTTTGGCGGCGGATTGGCTGCCGCGCTGCCGGGCATGGGCAACGCGAAATCAAATTGCTGGCTCACCGGCGAACCGGCGGGATTCACCCGGACGGTCATTCAAACCGTATTCAAATTCGGCGGCTTTTCTACCCCCGCCGGCGCGCTCTCCGATGCCGACCGTTTGGCAGGTGTCGGGCGGCTGGTGCTGATTTTGGTGGGGCTGTATGTGAGCAGTTCGCTGTTCACCGGCGGCACATTCTTCGCTATGACGTGGGCGGGACAGCACGTGCTGCGCAATATGCGGGTGGACATTTTCAAACATCTGCACCGCTTGCATCTGGGTTATTACACGGAAAATGAAGCGGGCGATTTGATGAGCCGCATCACCAACGACACCACCACCATCCAGCAGGTGTTGAATTTCGCGCTGGTGAATGTTGCCAGCGGCGCGCTGTTGCTGGTGTGGATTGCATACAATATGCTGGTCAAAAGTATTCCATTTGCGCTGTTGAGCATGGCGGTGGTGCCGTTGATGGCGCTGGCGACGGTGTGGTTTTCCAATCAGGCGCGCAAAGCGTTCCGCCGCACCCGCACCGAAATCGGCAACGTGAATGCCGAATTGCAGGAAAGTTTTTCCGCCGTGCGGGAAGTGCAGGCGTTCAATCGCGCCGACCAGAATATCGAACATTTCAAGGAAATCAATGCCGCCAATCGCGACGCCAACGTGCGCGCGGTGGCGTTCACCAGCGCGCTGGCGCCGACGTTGCAGGCGTTGGGCTATGTCGCGTTGGGCATCGTCACCATTGTGGGCGGATTGGCGCTGCTCGGCGACGGGACACTCTTCGGGACGGCGGTGTCGCTGGGGGTGGTGATAACATTTCTGGGATATGTGCAGCGTTTCAACCAGCCCATCCAGCAGATATCTGTGCTGTGGACGAATATTCAGGGCGCAATCGCCGGTGGCGAGCGGATTTTCGGGCTGTTGGATGAGCCGTCTGACATTGTGGATGCGCCTGATTCGATAGAATTGCCCGTCATCGAAGGGCGGGTGGAATTTGAAGCGGTCACGGCGGCTTATGTGGCAAATCAAGCAGTGCTGAAAGGAATCTCATTCACTGCCGAGCCGGGGCAAACCATCGCCATTGTGGGACCCACCGGCGCGGGGAAAACGACCATCATCAACCTGCTGCCCCGTTTTTATGATGTGACCGGCGGCAGGGTGAACATTGACGGGTACGATGTGCGGCAGGTCACGGTGGAATCGCTGCGGCGGCAGATTGGCATTGTGTTGCAGGATACGTTTTTGTTCAGCACTTCGGTGCTGGAGAATATTCGTTTCGGCAGACCGGACGCCACCGATGCGGAAGTGATGGCGGCGGCGAAACTCGCCCACGCCGATACGTTCATTGAGCGTATGCCGGAAAAATACGACACCGTGCTCGGCGAGCGGGGGAGCGGGCTGTCGCAGGGGCAACGGCAACTGCTGTCCATCGCCCGCGCCGCGCTGGCAAATCCGCGCATCCTCATTCTGGACGAGGCGACATCGAGTGTGGATACCCGCACGGAACAACTTATTCAGCAGGCGTTGGACAAGTTGCTGGCGGGGCGCACCTCGTTTGTGATTGCCCACCGGCTCAGCACCATTCGCAATGCCGACCAGGTGCTGGTGCTGGATGGCGGCGAAATTGTGGAGCGCGGCACGCACGCTGCATTGCTGGCGCGGAAAGGGTTTTATTACAATTTGTATATGAGCCAGTTTCGGCAGGATGATGATGAACCGGAGGTCGTCTTCATTGCCGACGATAGCTAATCAGCGGCCAGGCGGGCCGCCACTTCAGCCCGCAGCCGGTCCATATCGTAGCCTTTGGGGTCGGTTTTTCGGTTGGGAGAGACATCGTAATGGGCCACAATCAATTCCGGCTTGATGCCATATCTGTCGCACAGGTATGATACCAGCTTAACGGCGGCCTGATGCTGGGCTTCGGGGTAGGGGTCTTCGCCGTTGTTCCAGTTGACCATCTCAATACCGATGGCCCAGCTATTGAGGTCTTTGCGCCCCTTCCATTCCGAAACCCCGGCGTGCCAGGCCCGGTGTTCGTTTCGCACGTGCTGCACAATGCGCCCATCTTTGCCGATGGTGTAATGGGCGCTCACCTGAGCGTCGGACTTGTTGAACCAGTCTATCACCCGCTCAAGGTTGCCGTTGGCCGTGGCGTGCATCACAATGGCGCTTATTTCGCCCTGGGGGCGGCGATTGAAGTTTGGGGAGCCGACAAACCGCAGGGCGGGCCGTGGGTTTTTGCCGGACGAACCGGGGATGGTGACGGACGGAGGGACAACCCGCGTGGTGATGGTCGGGGTGGTGGGAGTAGTGATGGTCGGCGTGGTGGGGGTGGTGATGGTGGGCGTTGATGGCGTGGTGATGGTAATGGCCGGCGTCGCAGCCGAATCATCCTCTTCCAAAACGGGGATAACCAGCTTTTGCCCCACCCAAATCCGGCGCGGGTCGGTGATGTTGTTCGCCTTTTGGATGATAAAATATTTATTGGGACTGCCGTACATTTTTTTGGCAATCAAACCGAGTGTATCGCCGGACTGCACCACGTAAATTGACCGCACGGTTGCAGACGGCGCGCCGTCCGGCGGGGCGGTCGGCTCTGCCGGCGACGATACAGGCGTGGGCGGAGTAGTTTCCGGGCCGGAAACGGGGGGCGTGGCCGGCGCAGCGGTGGGGCTGCCGGCTACGTCCGGCGG
The DNA here is from genome assembly GCA_024278015.1 of Chloroflexota bacterium. Classification (GTDB taxonomy): domain Bacteria; phylum Chloroflexota; class Anaerolineae; order 4572-78; family 4572-78; genus JAJRUC01. Next base: position 4,639 of record JAJRUC010000217.1, on the reverse strand, counting down.
CGAGGCCGGTTCACCGGCATAGGCGGCAATCAATTCGGCCACAACCCGATTGATTGTCTTTCCCTGACGCACCGCATGAGAAACCGCGCGTTGATACGTGCCGTCATCCAGATTAAAACCAATGGTTCGGTAGGCCACTGCTCCCTCCTTTGAAAATGCGTTTCGAGTTTCCGGGTTTAGCCGCTCAGTCTATATGTATAATTCTACCACAGCTATCGCAAAAAAACAGTTGGCTATCGGTACTAGCCTGTTGAATAAGTCTGCTGGCAAGCATCACCCCGCACGACCGGCAGATTTCATTTTCTATCGCGGCCACAGCCACCCCGGCTCTGGTGCGTCGCAAGGCTTCGTAGGTTTTCAGATTTTTGGGGTCAATAAACTGCACCACGCCGGGCCTTTTTTGGCGCAGGGCCTCAATTTCGGCCCGCAACTGCTGCTGCTCTGCCAGCAAGGTTGCCTGTGCGGTTTCCCATTCAGCCCGAATCTTGTCCAGAGCAGCCTGGGCCGCTTCGGCCTCGGCTTCGGCCTCTTCCAGGTTTATCATAATCTCAAGCAGGTCTTCTTCCCGCCTGGCAAGCCATCGTTTGGTTGAGGCGATTTCATCTTGCAGGGAAGCGGCTTCTTTGGGATTAACCAATTTACCGCTATATAATCGGGTTTCGTGCCGCGTAATTTTCTGTTGCAGCCCTTTCACTTCCAGGTCCAGGTCGATAACCGCGCTTTTGCCCTGTCCGGCGCGCTGGTGAGCCTGCCCGGCTGCCGATTTGGCCGCTATCAAAGCCGGCGTTTCAACCAGGTTGGCCGCAATTTCCTTCAAGCGGCGATGGGCGGCATCGGTGCGGCTGTCTGCTTGCTGTAATTGATAGAGTTGCTGCGTGTACGACATAATCGGCTCCCCACAGATAATAAAGGTCAAAAAAAATTACCATAATCATGGAGATTATAACATAGTTGAAAAATCAATTCAATAAAAAAGAGGATGGTCACATCCATCCTCTTCTCAAAAAGACACGCTTTTTATCAGGCATACCCTTCCGGGATGGGCATTGAGCCGGAAATATCAACATCCGGTTTCAAATAGGCCGATAGCGTGACGCGCAGGGAGGTGAAAACCGCCATATCCGGGGGGCCGTCCATATAGGTCACTTCATCAATTCTGGCTTTGACGATTAAGGCGGTGGTTTCAATATCGAAGGTGTTGCCTTCAGCGGCTAAAACGGGGGTGGCTGCCGGAGGCAATTTACTACGCAAGGCTTCATCTTCAAAGGCGTATTTGCTCATCACCGGCATAGAGATGGTGCGAATATCTGTTTTATCGAATAACCACACATCAAGAGCCAGGACTTTTTTGGGCGTATCCGACCCGGCGGCGAAGCCGTCCAGAATACCCATGCCGCACTCGCCCAGAAAATCGCCGGCCCCGGTTTCAATGGTGAATGATTCATCATACGTATCCTGCCCCAGCGTAAAGACACCGTTCCACTGCCGCAGTGGCTGCAAAGTGGTTCCGGCTTCTGTAACCATCTCTTGCGGCAGTTTTTGCGACAGCGCGGTTGTGCGCCGGGGGCGATTGACACGAGTGAGCAAAAAAAGTACCAGGCCGATAGCCAGCAGCACGATAGCCAGCACGGCGGCAATCCGGCCCAGACTCAACCCGCTGCCGGCAGGTGCTGCATCGGGCGCGGCGGCTTCGGTTTCGGGGGCCGCCGGCTCCACAGGCGATTCCGCTGCCGCACCTGCCTGGGGAACCAGCCCCAGTTTCGCCGAAAATTCTTCGGTGGCGGTGGCGGCAGACAAGCCGGCGCTCACATCCTCAACCGACCAGTTTTCCTGCTTCATCAACGTGGCCGCCAAATCACTCACCAGATTCGCTTCGGTGTTTTGGCCTTTGCCGCTAAAGTCTTTGGCTACCGTCGCCAGTAATGTCACCTTTTGTTCGGCGGTGAATTTCCCCAGCCGGTTGGCGGCGGCCACAATATCTCTGGTGGTCAGGTACGCCTCCGATACACTCCGGACATAGGTTATCTGGTCGGCTTCGGTCAGTTCGTTGGGGTATGCGCCCCCGGCGTAAAAGGCCGGTTGAACCAACCAGGCCCAGGCTAACCCCACGCCTAAACCAATAATCAAGCCCACAATCGCACCAATGAGCAATGGTTTCACCGATGAGCTATTATTTCCGGCACTCATAGACACGCTCCTCAAAATTCACTGAATGTTGTAACAGTACTATTGTACCACGAACCTGTTTTTTGGCAACAAAAGAACGTTTACTTGACCATAACTACATTTAATAGTCTAACACAAAACTAGACATAAGTAAAGTTCCAGTTTTGAGGGGGCGTTTGCGTTTACGCCAATACATCGAATTTGGGAGACCGGGTGATGACCGTAGCCCCGGCGGGGGTGACGACAGCCATATCTTCCAGTCGCACGCCAAATTCGCCCGGCAAATAAATGCCCGGCTCAATGGTAATGACCGAACCGGCGGGCAAGGGGTCGGCGGCGGCATAGCTCACCCGAGGCCCTTCGTGAACAGCCAAACCCACGCCGTGGCCCAAACTATGCCCAAAATAATCGCCATAGCCCGCCGCTTCAATCACGTCGCGGGCCAGGGCGTCGGCGGCCTTGCCGGAAATACCCGCTTTTATGCCGCCGGCGGCGGCTTGCAGGGCCTGGGCCACAACCTGCCATACCGCCGGGTAGCGATTGTTGTGCGGTTGCCCCAGGCTGAAGGTGCGGGTTGTATCTGAGCAATAGCCGTCAACCACGCAACCCATATCAATCAAAACCACGTCGCCCCGCTTGATTGTCCGGCCGGTGGGGGTGGCGTGAGGCAGGGCGCTGTTCGGCCCGGCGGCCACAATCGGCTCGAAGGACACAGCCGTGGCGCCGTGCGTGCGCATATACAATTCCAGTTCCCATGCCACGTCTTTTTCCGTCAGCCCCGGACGAATCCAGGTGTAAATATGGGTCATCGCTTCATCGGCCAGGGCCATAGCGCTGTTGACGGCGGCCAGTTCGGCGGGGGTTTTGACGGCCCGCAGTTCAAGCGCAAAGTGGGCGGTGTCTTGCCAGCGCACAGCCGGCATAGCTTCTTTTAATTGCAGATATTGCTGGTAAGGCGCGTATTCGGCCTCAAAACCGATGGCGGCTTCATTTAAATGGAGGTCGGTCAGCAGGTTTGCCAGGGCCTCGATGGTTTTGTAGCCGGCTTTCACCAGTTTCCATGCAGGCGCTTGTCGCCTGACCTGCTCGTAGTATCGGGAATCGGTGATGAGGTATTGCTGCTGAAGGGTAATCAGCAAAAAACCGGCGCTGCCGGTAAAGCCGGCAAGGTAGCGCCGGTTATCCTGCTGAGAGATGACGAAAGCGTCAAGGCCGGCTTGTTCCATTTTTGCTCTGAATCGGGTCAGGGGCATCGGATTTCTCCTTTGAAAATAGCGGTTGGCGGTATAAAAAACCCGATACGCCGGCGTATCGGGTTTTGCAAATAATTGGCGGTTATAATGTTTGCAACATCGCCGGCGCTGTTTCATCGGCGCTGCCGGTCACGTCATCCAGCTTAAATCGTTTTTTGCACTGAAGGCACTGGGCGGTTTTTTTGTTTTGCACCACCAAGGTTCCCCGGCAGTTGGGGCACGGCGTGGGCAGGGGACGCTTCCAGCTAATCCAGTCGCAATCGGGGTAATTGCTGCACCCGTAAAAGGTGCGGCCCTTTTTGGTTTTGCGAGCAACCAAGTCGCCGCCGCATTTGGGGCAGGCCACGTTAATTTTTATCACATAGGGCCGGGTGTATCGACATTCCGGGAAGTTGGAGCAGGCGATAAATTTGCCGAACCGGCCGTACTTCAACACCAAATCGTGCCCACATTCGGGGCAGGCTTCGCCGATGGCGGTGTCGTTCACCTTTATTTTGGGCATATTTTCTTCGGCGTACTGCAAGGCTTTGGAAAACGGGCCGTAAAATTCTTCCAATACGTCCACCCAGCCCGCTTCATTCCAGGCAATTTTGTCCAAATCCTCTTCCATGTGCGCCGTAAATTCTACGTTGATGACCTCCGGGAAATATTCTACCACCAGATTATTGATAATTGTGCCCAGGTCAGTGGGGAACAGCCGTTTTTCCGAGCGCTCCACGTAGCCCCGTTCCTGAATGGTGCCGATGGTGGGCGCGTAAGTGCTGGGCCGGCCAATGCCAAATTCTTCCAGCGTTTTAACCAGGCTGGCTTCTGTGTATCGAGGCGGCGGCTGGGTAAAATGTTGGTTGGGCAGCAGTTTTATCAGGTTGATGAGTTCCCCTTCCGACAGGTCCGGCAAGATAATGCCGGCGCTGTCATCCGGCGCGGCATCTTCGTCGGCGCTCTCTTCGTAAACGGACAGGAACCCGGCAAACAGCAACCGGGAGCCGGAAGCGCGCAGGGTATAATCGCCGGCGGCAACATCTACCCGAATGGTCTGGTACAGGGCGGGGGTCATTTGGCCGGCGACGAATCGCTCCCAAATCAGCCGGTACAACCGAATTTGGTCGCGGCTTAAGACGTGCTTCATTTTTGCGGGCAAGCGCCACACATCGGTGGGGCGGATGGCTTCGTGGGCTTCCTGGGCCTTTTTGGAGCGCGTTTTGTGTTTGGGCGGTTTG
>JAJRUC010000216.1 GCA_024278015.1 Chloroflexota bacterium | reverse complement strand
GCTCGCCGTCTTGAAACCAGTTGCGGGGCTATCATTGTAGTGCCATTAATGTATCGCAATCATATTCAGGGCACGCTCACCGCCATCAACCTGCCCGATGAACCCGATTTTACCGAACAGGATGCCGACGCCATGACCATGCTGGCTAATCAGGCCGCCATCGCCATCGAAAACACGCGCCTCTTTTCTCAACTTTACGCGGCCAAAGAGGCCGCTGAAGCGGCCAACAAAGCCAAATCATCTTTTTTGGCGAACATGAGCCACGAAATTCGCACCCCCCTCAACGCCATCATCGGCATGACAGATTTGTTGATGAGTACCCCGTTAATGCCTGAACAGCAAGACTTTGTAAGAACGGTTAAAAACAGCGGCGAAATCCTGCTCTCGGTTATCAACGATATTCTGGATTTCTCAAAAATTGAAGCGGGCAGACTGGAACTGGAACACCGCTCCTTTAATTTAAATACTTGCATTGCAGATTGTCTCGATGTCGTCTCGCACGCCGCCCGGCAAAAAGGGTTGGAACTTAAAGTCACCATAGACCCCGAAATTCCGGTCGCAATTACGGGTGATGCCTCGCGTTTGCGCCAAATTTTGGTGAATTTACTCAACAACGCCGTCAAATTTACGGAAACAGGTTACATTACCGTCACTGCCTCCTTAAAAAATCGCTCCCACCAAACGCTCACCCTGCAATTTTCAGTGAAGGACACAGGCATCGGCATCCCCCCCGGCCGGATGCATCGTCTGTTCAAATCCTTCAGCCAGATTGATACCTCAACCTCCCGGCAATACGGCGGCACCGGCCTGGGATTAGCCATCAGCAAACGGCTGGCAGACATAATGGGCGGCCGCATTTGGGCCGAAAGCGAGGGCATTGCCGGCAAGGGCGCGGTCTTCAACTTCACCATCCAAACCGAAGCCGGTTTGCAGCCACACCAACCATTGCCCGCCCCGGCCCCCAAAGCCGACAAGCCGGCAAGCCCGTCGGCCCTGAAAATTTTACTGGCCGAAGACAGTCTGGTGAACCAAAAAGTGGCCCTGCATCTGCTGAAAAAACTGGGCTATCAGGCCGATGTGGTTGGCAACGGCCTGGAAGCGGTTAAAGCGGTTGAAGAAAACCCCTACGATGTGATTTTGATGGATGTGCAAATGCCGCAAATGGATGGCCTGGAAGCCAGCCGGGCCATCGTTGGCCGCCGGCACAATAGTAACCGGCCACGCATCATTGCCATGACGGCCAACGCCATGAAAGAAGATAAAGATATGTGTCTGGCCGCCGGCATGGACGACTACCTGACCAAGCCGGTGCGGCTGGAAAACATGGCCGCCGCCCTAAAGCGCTGTCGCCCGCAATTTGAAGGTGAGCCGGAAGAAGCCCAAACCTTGCAACTGGAAATTGAACGTCACCTGCAAACCATGACCGAAGACCTGAGTTCGGATTTACTGGCCGAACTCATCAGCGTTTTTCTGGAGGAAACCCCCAAACGACTGGACGCGCTTCGGCAGGCGGCCCAGGGTGACGACGCTAAAATGCTGGAATACACGGCCCACACCCTGAAATCAACCAGCGCCATTTTTGGCGCAGAAACGCTATCCAAACTGAACGCCCAGCTTGAGAGCGCCGGCAAAAACGGTAATATCCACAATGCGCCGGCCCAGGTTGCCGCCATTGAGGCCGAATATCATCACATCCAACCCGTTCTGGCCGCCTTGCAGCGGCAGTGGAGCGCAACGCCCACACCATAGGCGCCTGGTTAATATGGAAGGAAGATACATTGATGACTGGTCAGGCCAAAATTCTGGTGGTTGATGACGACCCCGTCTCACGCCAATTGATAGTCAAGGTGTTGCAACAATATGGCTACGCCCCCTATGCGGTTGCTTCCGGGGCGGAAGCGTTGGCCGCGCTTGCACAAAATCCGGCCTTTGATGTGATTTTGCTGGATGTGATGATGCCCGGCATAGACGGTTTTGCCGTTTTACAGCACATCAAGGACAATCCGGCCACAAGCCGTATCCGGGTGGTGATGCTCACCGCCTCGAACCGGGTTGAAGACCGTATCAGAGCTTTGTCCGGCGGCGCAGCAGATTATATTGCCAAACCGTTTGAAAAGGACGAATTGCTGGCTCGCCTGCAAACGCAAATCGACATCAAACAGACCCAGGACGCCTTGCAGGAAAGCGAAAACCGCTACCGCATACTGGCCGAAAGTATGCAGGACCTCATCGTCAGAATAAAGCCGGACGGCACCTTCAGCTACGTGTCTCCGGCTTGCACGCCGATTTTGGGCTTTAGCGCGGCAGAGATGCAGGGCCGCTCGTTTTACAGCTACCTGCACCCCGAAGACATGGCCGACATCGGCCAGATGGAGCCGCCCTTGCTGGATACCTCGTCCGGGTCTTCTGTTTTTGTGGTGCGCTTCAAAACCAAAAACGATACCCACCTTTGGCTGGAGTGGAGTTTATCGAATATTGAATCTGCCGCTACGGCAGAGATGATTGCCGTGGGCCGCGACGTGACCGAACGCAAATTGTATGAGGTGGCCTTGCGGCAAGCCTACGATGAAATGGAAGCCAGGGTGGAAGAACGCACCCGCCAACTGAGCGCCTCGAACGATTTGCTGAAGCAGGAAGTGGCAGAGCGCATCCGCGCCGAAGCGGCGCTGGAAGAAGAACGCGCTCTGCTGACCCGGCGCGTAGAAGAACGGACCGTTGAACTGAGCGCCGCCAACGCAGAGCTTTCGCGGGCCGCCCGCCTGAAAGACGAATTTTTAGCCAGCATGAGCCACGAACTTCGCACCCCGCTGAATGCGGTGCTGGGCATGTCTGAGGCCATGCAGGAACAGGTTTTCGGCCCCCTTAACGCAGAGCAACTCAACTCGCTGAAGATTATTGAGGATAGCGGGCGACACCTGCTGTCGCTCATCAACGATATTCTTGACCTGTCTAAAATAGAAGCGGGCAAACTGATTTTAGACCGGATGCCGGTGGCGGTGGGCGCGCTTTGCCGGGCCAGTTTGCAATTTGTCAAGCAGGAAGCGGCCAAAAAACACCTGAAAGTATCATCTACCCTTGACAGCGCCGTAGAGGTCATTTGGGCCGATGAACGTCGCCTGAAACAGATTCTGGTAAATTTACTGAGCAACGCCGTTAAATTTACGCCCGCCGGAGGGGCCATCGGCCTGGAGGTGAGCGAAGATGCAGAGGCGGAAGTAGCCCGCTTTACAGTGTGGGATACCGGCATCGGCATTGAAGAAACGCAAATGGGCAACCTGTTCAAACCGTTTATTCAGCTTGACAGCCGTCTGGCCCGGCAATACAACGGCACCGGCCTGGGGTTGGCTCTGG
>JAJRUC010000215.1 GCA_024278015.1 Chloroflexota bacterium | reverse complement strand
TGGGGCTGGTTTCGGCAGACCGGCTGGCGCGGGTCGCGCGCCATCGTCGCCAAATTACCGCCGAACTGGAGCGGCTGGCAACGGTCTATCTTTCGCCCAAAAACGCCGCCGCCGAAGTTTTGGCCGAATTTAACCTGTCGCCCCTGACCGATGGGGTGAACGCCAAAAAGTTTTTGCGCCGCCCGGAAATAACCTACAACGTGATAGCCCGCCTGTCGCCGCCGCCGGTTGCGCTTTCGGCGGAGGTGATTGCCCAGGTGACCATCGAAACCAAATTTGAGGGCTATCTTGCCAAACAGCAAAGTCAGGTTGAGCGCTTCAGGCGGCTGGAGACAATGCCCGTTCCCGCCGATTTTGATTACGCTTCGGTTTCCGGCATACGGCTGGAGGCCAAAGAGAAGCTGGCGAAGTTCAGGCCGGCCACGGTGGGGCAGGCCGGGCGCATTGCCGGGGTGAACCCGGCAGACCTTTCGCTGCTGCTGGTTTATCTGGAGCGCCACGCCCACCACGCCGGTGAGTAGGGCGCTTCATTCGCTCTTTTGTCTGTTCATTGCTATAATGTCGTCGTTATTATCAACCCCCTCCTGTCGCCCACGGCGAGACCATCCCCATGTCAGGGGGAGGGGGTTACTTTCAAATGAGGTGATTTTAGATGCCCGATATTCAAATTCCAGGCATTGTGATTAATATTTTGCAGATAATCATTGCCTTTGCCGCCGCGTTTACCGTAGCTTTGTGGATTAGCCTGATTGTGTGGACGTTTAGAGACGCGCGTTCCCGCTCGCGGGATGCGTTTGCGGTATTGCTTTCAACCTTGATGACGGCTATTTTTGGGCCGGTAGGGTTGATACTGTATTTTTTGCTTCGGCCGCAGGTAACATTGGCCGAATTGTATGAACGGTCTTTGGAAGAAGAAGCCCTGTTGCAGGATTTGGAGGAACGCCGGCGCTGTCCGGGCTGTTCGCGGGTGGTTGACGACGAGTGGATTGTCTGCCCGGATTGTCATACCCAATTGCAGCGCGTGTGCCACAATTGCGGCAAGGGGTTGCATTTGCGCTGGAATATTTGCCCGTATTGCGGGGTGGGGGTTAATCAGGCCGGACCGGTGGCGACGCACAACCACAGCCGGCCCGCACCGGAGGTTGAGGTGGCGGCAGAGGTGGCTGCTCCGGTTAACGCGCCCGCTGTTGAGTTGCCGGAGGAAACGCCTGCGGCAGAATAGAGGCGGTCAATAAAGATACACGGGCAGGGGCACATCGTGCCCCTGTTTTTTATTCAACCAGATGGCTCTTGATTTCAGTGACGAAATCTTCCTTGCGGGCTGGTTTTTCAAACCGTTTGATGGGCAACCCGTTTTTGAAGATAATCTGGGCGGGGATTCGCAACACATTGTACGCCGACGCGGCATTCGGGTTGGCGTCGATATCCAGGCTCACAACCTTGATTGTCCCGGCGTATTCAGCGGCCAGGTCATTGAGGGCGGCCGTTACTTGTTTGCGCGGCGAACACCATTCTGCCCGGAAATTGGCGATGACCAGCAAATCGTTTTTCAGTACTTCCGCGTCGAAGGTGGCATCGGTTACGGTGATGGGGTCAGGCATAAAAATCTCCTTTAAGCGGGCGTCGCTTAACATTACACCCTTAATGATACGCGCAGGCAACGGGGTTGTCAATTAAAAATGCCACAGGAGCGGCACAAATATCATCGTTATCAGCAACATAATCGCCAACATCGGCGCGCCAATTTTCAGATAGTCTTTAAAGCGATATTGCCCGGCGCCCAGCACCAGCGTATTGGCCGGCGAGGCAACCGGCGAGGCAAAAGCCATTGAAGCGGCAATAGCCACGGTCATCAAAAAGGCGTAGGGCTGCACCCCCAATTGCCGGGCGGCAGACAAGGCGAGGGGGGCAATTAAAACCGTGGTGGCCGTGTTTGAAATAACCTGCGTAAAAAGTGAAGTAACAATGAACAGGCCGGCCATTAAGGCCAGCGGTCCAAATGCGCCCAGGCTGTGGCTCAACCCTTCGGCCACAATGTTGACAAGCCCCACATTGTTCAGCGCGGTTGCCATAGGAATCATACCGGCAATTAACACCACACTCTTCCAGTTGATGGCCCCGTAGGCCTCATCGACGCTTAAACAGCCGGTTAATACAGCCAGCAGGGCCGCCAGCAGGCTGGCTGTTGTGACCGAAACGGGGCTGTTGGGAATAGCCATCGCCACCAGCATGCCCACCAGAATCAACAAGGCGATGGGCGCTTTTTTGCGATTTTTGGGGCCGAGCATCGCTTCGGGCTGGCCCAGCACAATAAAATCGCGTTGATTATCCTTCAGGGCCAGAATATCCCGCCACGTACCCAGCACCAATAGCGAGTCGCCGAATTCCAGCACCGTGTTTTTCAGGTTGAAGGGGCTGCTTTCATTGGGCTTTTGTATGCCCAGAACCGTTAATTTATAAACGCGCCCAAAGCTGGTATCTACAATGGTTTTTCCGGCCAGCCGGGAACGGGGCGGCAGCAAAATTTCGGCCATGCCAACTTCATCGGTGATAAGCAGCTTGCCGTCGGTGGGGTGGGCCGGTTGAATGCCCAGATTTCTGGAGCCTGCTGCCAACTGGATGTCGGCATAATTGCCTTGCACAATCAGAATATCGTCCAGTTGAATGACGGTTTCCTGAGCAGGGGTAATTTGTTCCAGTTCTTTGGTAGATTGCAAAATAATTTGTTGCTGCCCCAGCCGCACCACCTGGCGGGGCGTGGGCGGGCGCAGAATTTCCAGAACATTGATGTTGAATTTGTCGCGCAAGGTTGTTTCGGCGATGGTTTTGCCCAGCAATTCGGAATTTCGGCGCACGCGCAACCGGAACAGGCTTGCCGGCAGGCGATAATGGGCGACCAGGTCATCCGGGGTATCAACGTGCTGAAGATTCTTTTGCGGCTTGTAATCCGGCAGCAGTTTGCGGCCAATCAGGGCCATAAATATGATGCCGGCTATCAACAGTAAAATACCCACCGGCGTGTAAGCGAAGAAAGAAAACGGCTTTAGCCCGGCTTCTTGCAGTGTGTCGCTGATAATGAGGTTGGGGGGCGTGCCGATTAAGGTCATTGCGCCGCCCAGCAAAGAGCCGAATGACAGGGGAATTAGCAGTTTGGAAGGGCTGACTTTGGCGCTGTAGGCCAGGCTGATGATGGCCGGCAGCAACATGGCCACGGTGCCGGTATCGCTAATAAAGCCGGAAATGAGCGACACGGCCACCATCACCACCACAATCAGGCGCACTTCGCTTGTGCCGGCGATGGCTAAAATGCGCTGTCCGATTAAACTGGCCAGGCCGGTGTGCATAACGGCTCCGCCCACCACAAACAGCGCGGTGATGGTGATAACGGCAGTGTTCGAGAACCCGGCCACCGCCTCTTTGGTGGTCAACAGGCCGGTCAGGGTCAGGGCCACCATCACGCCTACGGCTACCAGGTCAACCCGTATCCATTCGGTTACAAATAATATTATTGCCGCCACCAAAATGATAACGGCGTACCACATATCGGGGGTCATCATTACTCCGGATATTGCGTGTGTCGCAAGTTTGCGCCTGAAGCCGGCGGGCAAAAAAAAACGCCTCGGCGGGCGGTTGCAAAACAGACAGCAACGGTTGCCTCATAGGGGCCTGGGCGTAGACGAAACTTTGCTGAACCGATATTGTCACTTTCCAGCCGAGTATATCAAAAGATAAGGGGGAAGTCAACTCTGGCCCGGCACAGCCGCTAAATTTTTCACAAGCAGGGCGCGTGGATGGTTTTGCGGTTTGGCTGTCTTTCACCTAAAATCTACGTATCTACTCGGCAGATGAGAAAAACGCAGGTATTTTTTATAGAAGATGAAGTTTAGCCATAAATTTGCGCCAAATTCACAAATTAAACATAAAATTCGGGTGATTTGTGTTAATTTGTGGCTGAAAACAGGTTGGGCGACGAGACCACTATGAAGCCGGAAAACCGAGGCAAGCGAGATTTAAGTTTGCAAATACTGGCCCTGTATTTGTTTTTTGTGGTGCCGATTTTTGTGCTGACCCTCATTTTCTATCAAACGGCCAGCAAACGTCTTGAAGCCGACATCGCCGCCGCCGATTTGAGCCTGGCGCGGGCCATCGCTCTGGAAACAGACGCCATGCTGGTGAAGGCCAAAGATGCGGTGGTTGCCTTTGCCCAGGACCCGGCCGTCATCCAGGCCGACCCCATCGGCATGGAACAGGCATTTAAAGCGGGCGCCGTGGCCCGGCAAGACATCAACCTGTTCTATCGCCTCTCCGCCGAAGGGATTATGCTCTATCACTATCCGTCCGGCCCCACCTCAACCGTGGGGGATGATTTCTCCTTCCGGGAGTATTTTCAGGCGGCGCTTAAAACGCACGAACACACCTTCTCCAAAGGGCGCATTTCGCCCACCACCAGCAGGCCGGTTGTAACCAGCGTGATGCCTGTCCTGGTCAATGGTCAATTTGACGGAGTGGTTGCCACTAATCTGGAATTGCAGCGTCTGACCGAAACTCTGAACCGCATTGTCTCAAAATATCAGGACCGCCTGGCGGTGAAGATTATTATCGTTGATGCCGCCGGTCAGATAATTGCCCATTCATAGCCGGAAAAATTACTGGAACACAATTTGGTGGCCTTGCCCGGCGTTGATGAGGCGCTGGCAAAACGCGAGGGGTCTTTGCAAAAGCGGGATGCAGCGGGGCAGGAATGGCTGTATACCTACACGCCCGTGCCCATTGCCAATTGGGGCGTTATTGTGCAACGCTCCAGCCGGCAGGCGTTTGCCTCTTTGGAAACGCTGCGCAACGGTATGGTTTTGGCTTTGGTGGTATTTGCTTTGGGGGCGCTCTTTTTTTGGCTGGCCCTGTCGCGGCGATTTATCGTTCCCCTGGAAAAACTGACCGAGTACGGCCAGCAAGTGGGCCGGGATAACTATCAGGGGGTTGTTTCTACAGACGATTTAACCGCCATTTCGTTGCGGCAAGACCAAATCGGCCTGCTCACGCGCTCAATTTTGCGGGCCGAACACCACATTCGGCAGCGATTGATGGAACTGACCACCCTGCACAAAACCAGCGCGGCAGTTGTTTCTACACTGGATACACGTCAGGTTATCGACAGAATTTTAACCGAAGTGCAACGCCTGCTTTCGGTGCATCAATGCGCGTTGCTGGTTATTGATGAAACCGATAATCGGCTGGAGATAAAAGCCAGCCGGGGCTTGAGCCGGTCTTATCCAACTAAAATCAATCTGACTGAAAATCCGCTCGATTTACCCGCCGGCGAAGCCATCGCCACCGGGCGGGCGGTACAAATTCAGGATATCGAAAGCGGGTTGAAGGCATCGCTGCTGGTATCTATTGCCCGCGCCGAAGGGTATCGCTCTTTGCTGGTAGTGCCCTTGAAAGCGCCGCATATTCCAATGGCCGCATTGTCCATCTATCGCACCGATGTGCATGAATTTACCGAGCAGGAAATTGACCTGGCAACCAGTTTTGCCAACTTTGCCGCCATCGCCCTGGAACACGCCACCCTGTTTAATTTAACCGATGCCGAACTGCAAAAACGGGTGCGTTTTTTAGGCGCGTTGCACCGGGTGGGGCTTACCGTCAGCCAATCGCTGGTGGTTGATGATGTGCTGGACAACGCTATGGAAGCCGTCTTTGAGGTGATGCCCGCCGTCGCCTGCTGGATTTATCTTCAGCCGCAAACCGAAAATCATTTGCGGCTGCGGGCGCACCGGGGTTTTTCCGAGGAATTGACGGATTATCTGCGCACCCAAACCGTGCAATATGGGCAGAGTATCATCGGACAGGTGGCCCAAAACGGGCAATCGCTGTTTTTTGACGAAGCGCAATTGCGCCAAAAGCCCTGGTCTGAAGACCCGATTGTCACTGCCGGAACCTGGCGGTCGTTTGGGGTGGCGCCCTTGCTGGCTAAAGAAACCGTCATCGGCGTGCTGGGCATGGCCGCCCGCACCGAAAAGGCGTTTTCTCCCGCCGAAGTGGAACTGCTGGAAGCCATCGGTAACCAGATTGCCATTGCCGTTATCAATGCCCGCCTTTACCGCCGCAGCAGAGAAGCGGCTACGCTGGCAGAACGCAACCGCGTCGCCAGAGAAATTCACGATACCCTGGCCCAGGGGTTCACCGGCATCCTCATTCAGCTTCAGGCCGCTGAACGTCTGAGCCGGAAACACCCCGAAAAAGCCATCCAAAGTATGCAAAAGGCGCGAGACCTGGCCCGCCAAAGCTTGCAGGAGGCCCGCCGGTCTGTGTTGAATTTGCGGCCCGCCATCCTGGAAAATATGTCGCTGGACCAAGCCATTGCCCAAATTGCAGACCGGTTTCAGGCCAACAGCGGCATTGCCACCCAATTCAGGCTGGAAGGGTACCCTTCTACCCTTAACCCCGATGTCAAACAGAATCTGTATCGTATTACGCAAGAGGCGCTAACCAACGTTAGCCGCCATGCCCAGGCCAGTCAGGTGGACATTGCCCTGATTTACGACGCGCAATGCCTTGAACTGGATATCTGCGATAATGGCGTTGGTCTGGCCGACATTCGGCTGGAAGTCAACGGCCACAACGGGGCGTCGCCCGGCGGGGACTCCGGCGCAGGGTTCGGCTTGATAGGCATTAAGGAACGGGTTAATTTAATGAAGGGACAGGTTTGGTTTAACAGCCCGCCGGCAGGCGGCACTCAGGTGAAAGTGGTGATTCCCAAATGAGTACACCTATTCGCGTTGTGTTGGTTGATGACCATCCCGTGGTACGGCAGGGATTGGCGGCTATTGTTAATCTGGAAGACGATATTGAAGTTGTGGGCGAAGCGGAAAACGGGCAGGAAGCGATAGACCTGGTGCGCCGGCTTCAACCGGAAGTGGTGCTGATGGATTTGCAGATGCCCGTGCTGGATGGGGTAGAGGCCACCAAACGCATCCACGCCCGGTTTCCGGCGGTGCATGTGATTATTCTGACTACCTTTGGCGACGATGAATACATTTACGAGGGCATTGCCGCCGGGGCGCGCGGCTATTTGCTGAAAGACGCGCCGCCCGACCAACTTGTCGAGGCCATTCGGGTGGCCCATCGCGGCGAATCGCTGCTGACCCCGGAAGTAGCCGCCCGGATTCTGGACAGATTTTCCAGCATGATGATTCAGCGTGATGTTAAAACGCCGTCGTCGCTCCCTGTGGCAGCCGGGGGGGCTTCGAGACTGACGGCCAGAGAAAGAGAAGTGTTGGCCCTGATGGGCCAGGGCGCCCGAAACAAAGACATTGCCGCCGCCCTGGTCATCACCGAGCGGACGGTTAAAATTCATGCCAGCAATATTTTCTCCAAACTCAATGTCAACAATCGCACCGAGGCCGTGACTGTCGCCCTGAAATTGGGCCTGATAAGTTATTTGAGCGATTAGCGGGTAAAGTACTAGACCTTTAGTGCTAAAATTCAGCCGATATGGCTGAATTTTGATTTTAAAGATAGACCTTTGGGGTGATGACAAAAAAGCCGCAATCTGGTATCATTTTTACACTTCAATCATCAGTTTCAATTTAACATTGCTGTATCATCGAGGCTACAGGTATTTATTGTGTTTTTCGTGTACGCCGGTCATTTGGAAAATCTGACCGGCATATAGTTTTTTGTTGCCGGAAGGTAATTTTACCTGCGAAAGGGGGTGTATCGGAAATAAAAACCCGTTGTATTTTGCGGCTGAATTTTTGACATCATATCGATATGAATTTAACTTGAGGAGGTTGGAAAAAGATGAAACGATATTTTTTGCTGATAGCATTGTTGGTGTTGGCTATGGTAGCAACGGCCTGTGGCGGAGCTGCCCCCAAAAAAGATGACGGCGGAGCTGCCACCGGCGGGGGCGAGAAAACAGTGGTGATTGGCTATACGGCCTCTGTCACCGGCAAGTATGAAGTTTCTTCCAGTGGGCAAACCAACGGCCTGAAATTGTGGATGGAACAGGTGAACAAAGATGGGCTGAAACTTTCGGATGGCACCGTGGTAAAATTTGCGGCCAAAACCTACGATGATGAAAGCGCGGCAGAACGGGTGCAGTTGCTTTACACTACCCTCATTGAAGAAGATAAAGCCGATTTTCTCATCAGCCCGTACAGCAGCGGCTTAACCGATGCCGCCGCCGTAATTGCAGAACAGGGCGGCAAGCTGATGATTACCACCGGCGCGGCCTCTGACGCAACGTATAAAAAAGGTCTCTCTTCCGTCTTCCAACTGTACACGCCTGCCAGCCGCTACCTGACCGGGGCCGTGGATATGTTGGGTGCGGTTGACCCCGGCGCCAAGAAAATCGCGATTGTGTATGAAAATGCCAAATTCGCTACGAGCGTGGTACAGGCAGCCAAAGAATATGCCGAAGGTAAAGGCTATGAAGTAGTTCTGTTTGAGGGCTACGACGGCGAAACCACCGACTTTGCGCCGTTTATCAACAAAATTACGGCAGCCGGCCCCGATGCCATTATGGGCGGCGGCCACTTTAACGATGGCAGCACCTTCGCCCGGCAACTGTTTGAAAAAGGCGTCTCGCCCAAAATGCTGGCTTTGCTGGTTGCCCCGCCGGAACTCGGTTTTGCGGAACTGGGGGATGCGGCCGTGGGCGTGGTTGGCCCCAGCCAGTGGGAACCTCGCGCCAAATATTCTGAAGCGGCGGCCAAAGAAGCCGGTCTGGAATGGTACGGCCCCACCGTAAAAGGCTTTGCCGATGCTTATCAAGCCAAATACGGCGAAGAACCCAGCTACCATGCAGCGGGCGGTTATGCGGCCGGCGTTGTTTTGCAGTACGCCATCGAAACGGCCGATTCAACGGACCCGGACGCGGTTAAAGCCGCCCTGGAGAAAATGGACTCGCTCATCTTCTTTGGGCATATCAAATTTGATACCAGCGCCGAAGCCCACGGTTTGCAAAAAGCGCACGATATGGTTTACGTGCAATGGCAAAAGGGCGCCGACGGCAGCTTGACAAAACAGGTTGTTTGGCCGGTTGAAGGTCAATCTGCCGCACCGCTTTACCCGATGAAGTAGCTTTTTTGCAAGTATTCCACCCCCTCAGCCCCCCTCTTGAGGGGGGAGACGTTTACTGCCCCCCTTTCAAGGGGGGGGATTGAGGGGGGGTAAAAAGCGAAAGAGCGCAATTTATTGTTACAATTTTTTCGCAAGCAAGTAGTGTTGTGTCAACCGTGTTTTGACAGGTGGCGGCGGTTCGCAGGTAGAGACACGCTACAGCGTGCCTCTACGGAGGAACGCTGTAAAACTATCATTTTATGTTTGACGAGACAGTAGCAGGGCTAAACAAAACCAGGGGGCAAAAAAGTATACGTCTCTTTTTTGCCCCCTGAGTTAATAATCGCCGTATTTAGAGTGGAGGGTCATTTTTTATGGAGCAACTTTTTGCCTCACTGGCTGACGGTTTGTTAATCGGTTTTGTGTATGGCCTGGCGGCTATGGGCTTAACGCTTATTTTTGGGGTAATGGATGTTATTAATTTGGGCCACGGCCCCATTATTGCCTTGGGAATGTTTGGTGTTTTCTTTTTTGCCGGCTCAACCGGCTGGGGGTTAAATCCGTATCTGGCTTTGGTAATTGTAGCTGTTTTGGGGTTGATTTTTGGGATGATTATGTATTTTGTGGCTGTTCATCGTGTCCTTAATGCCCCCCATCTGTCATCGTTGTTATCAACTTTTTCCGTTAATATGATGATTATCGGGGTGGGAACGGCGTTGTTCACCACCTCGCCCCGCAACCTCGAATTTTCGTTGGGGAGTTTGCAACTTGGCCCGGTAAATCTGTTGGGAACCCGCGTAATGGCCGCTTTGATAGCCGTATTGGTTACGGCCGTTTTGTACGTGTTTCTGTATCGCACCCAGCCGGGTAAAGCCATTCGGGCCGTGGCAAACAACCGCGATGCCGCCGAATTGATGGGCATCCCTTCAACGAAAATGTTGGCCTTGAGCTTTGGCCTGGGAACGATGCTGGCCGCCATTGCCGGCGGGTTGATTGCCACCTTCTTCTCTTTCAATATTCTGGCGGGCGGCGTTTATGAACTGAAAAGTTTTGTGATTGTGGTTTTGGGGGGCTTGGGGAATCCGACCGGGGCCTTGATTGGCGGCCTGATTTTAGGCGCAATGGAGGGCGTCGTGCCCACTTTTATGCCCGTCAGTTGGGTGCCGGTCATTGAGTTTGTGCTGTTTGTGGTTATTTTATTGGTGCGGCCCACCGGCTTGTTGGGAGGACGCTAATATGAAAAGCTGGAAATATCCTGCATTATGGTTGACGGTAGGGGTCGTTCTTGCAGGTGGACTCATCCCCGTAATAACCGGCTCCAAAATAATGCGAGAGAGCATGTTTTTAATTTTGATGGCCGTAACCATGGCCTCAAGTTTAAATATTTTGCTGGGATACGCCGGGTACGTCAGTTTTGGGCATATCGTTTTCTTTGGCCTGGGCGGGTACGTCGGCTTTTATCTAATAGCTGAACAAGGCTGGAATTTGATACCGGCTGCGCTGGCGGGTGGTTTGGCCTCCGGGGTGTTGGCCCTGTTGCTGGGCATAGCCCTGTTGCGGTTGCGCGGCGCGTATTTTGCGTTAGCCACCATCGGCATTAACGAAGCCATGCGAACCTTCATCAACAATTTCAACCTCTTCGGCGGCCCCATCGGCATGGAATTGAACTTTATCGTTTATCAGGATTACGGCGGCGCGGCCAATATGCAGTGGCTTACCTACTGGTTAATGTTCGGGGTGACGATTATTGCCGTTTTAATGAGCTACGGAGTCAAATTTTCCCGATTTGGGTTGGGGCTGATGAGCATCCGGGAAGATGAAGACGCCGCGATGGCGATGGGTATTCACACCCCCAAAGTAAAAACAATGGCCTACATTCTTTCGGCCATTCTCCCCGGCATCATTGGGGTTATATTCTTCTTCAGAAACAGCAGCGTGCAGCCCGCAGGGGCGTTCCGGCTGCACCGTTCAATTGAAATGATTGTCATGGTCATGCTCGGCGGGCAGGGGACCGTGCAAGGGCCATTGGTTGGCGCCGCGCTTTACGAAGCCTTGCGCAGTTATTTGTTGACCAGCCCCCTGTTTAAGGATTTACAGTTGGCAATTGCCGGCGTTTTGTTGTTGCTGATTATCCTGTTTGTGCCGTCCGGGGTGATTGGTTGGTTGCGACATCGCTTTAAAGGATTGTGGAGGGTACTGGAATGACAACAAGCCGGATGCAAGATAACATCATCTTACAGGTTCAGAATGTCTCGAAGCGTTTTGGCGGCCTGCTGGCCGTTTCTGAAGTGACCTTCGACCTGCCCAAAGGCCAAATTCTGGGCCTGATTGGCCCCAACGGCGCCGGAAAAACTACCTTGTTTAACGTCATCAACGGCGTGTATACGCCCACCGAAGGCCAAATTACCTTCAGAGGCACCGATATTAGCGGCTGGAAACCCTACGACGTGGTGGGCCTGGGCCTGGCGCGCACGCATCAAATTGTGCGCCCCCTGAACGACCTGACCGTGCTGGAAAATGTGATGGCCGGCGCCTGCTATGGTCACGAGAGCCATTCTTTAACCGAGGCCGAGGTCATCGCCCTGGAGGTGATGGAATTTGTGGGCCTGCACGAGCGTCGGAATTTGCTGGCCGCCAGCTTGAACGTGGCCCAGAAAAAACGGCTGGAAATGGCCCGCGCTTTGGCCTCTCGCCCGTATCTGTTGCTGCTGGATGAAGTGTTGGCCGGCCTGAACCCCACAGAAATCGCCGAAATGGTTGAGGTGGTATTAAAAATTCGGGAACAGGGAGTGAGTATCTTCATTATTGAACACGTGATGCACGCCTTAATGAATGTCTCTGACCGCATCATTGTCCTGGATTACGGCCAACTGATTGCGGAAGGGACGCCCGACGAAATTGTAGATAATCCCAAAGTGATTGAAGCCTATCTGGGCGACCCTGCATTGGCAGAGAAATTAATGAGCGGAAGTTAAGCGAGGGTGTTATGACAGTTTTGGAAGCAAAGAATATCTCTTCCGGCTACGGCGAGGTGCAAATTCTGTGGGATATATCGTTGAAGTTGAAGCGCGGCAAACTTACCTCTTTGGTCGGCTCAAACGGGGTGGGCAAAACTACCTTGTTGCGCACTATTGTGGGCCTGATAAAACCCTGGCAAGGCACCGTCACTTATCTTGGACACGATGTCAGCCGTATAGCGCCTCATCGCAAAGCGGCAGAAGGCCTGGTCCTGGTGCCGGAAGGCCGTCAGCTTTTTACCGATATGTCCGTTTACGAAAACCTGGAAATGGGCGCCTTTACCGCCAGAGCAAAAGCGCATTATGACCGGAACCTGGAAAAAGTATACACTATGTTCCCCCGCCTGAAGGAACGCAGCAGTCAAAAAACCGGCACCCTTTCCGGCGGCGAACAGCAAATGGTGGCCGTGGCGCGCGGTTTAATGGCAGACCCGGAAATTTTGATGATTGATGAACTTTCGTTGGGACTGGCTCCCTTTCTGGTGCTGGAACTGTTTGAAATCCTGCGCCGCCTGAAAAACGAAGGCCTGACAATGCTGCTGGTAGAGCAGAATGTGCAAATGGCCCTGGCTGTTAGCGATTACGCCTACGTGGTGGCCGATGGTAAAGTGGAACTTGAAGGCCCGTCTCGTGAAGTAGCGAAGAACGAGCAGGTTCGTTCAGCCTATTTGGGCATTTAAACCGCATCTCCCGCTTTTGCCGGCCCGATGGATAATGTTTTGACGGACATCCATCGGGCTTTTTGCGTGTTGCTTGTCCTCCGGCGCAATCAGGGCAGAAAGATTTCCGTCAATCCGGAATGAAAAAGTAAGGAATACCGGCTTGACAGAGTCAAATAAATTGAGAACGAAAAACTATTGAACAGGCGCAAAATTCGGAGG
>JAJRUC010000214.1 GCA_024278015.1 Chloroflexota bacterium | reverse complement strand
CATCAGGGATTAAGGGGGGAGCCACTACAACTTCATCGGCTTGTTGTTTGACAATGAGTGCCACAAGTATTTTACGGATAGACACTTAGTTTAGGAAAATACGACCCAAATGTCAATAACCATGATAACAGGAAACTGCCGGATACGTCAAAAAAACCGTCGTAAAACGGCCGGTACGTTGGGCAGCAAGCGATTGTACGCTACATACCCCGGCCAAAAGACCGGATAATCGTATGCGCCCAGCCCCCGTCGGGTGAGGCCGCCGAACCCGGTTTTGAAACGATACACCCCCCACATCGAGTCCGTTTCGTCAAAAACATCGGGCGCGCCCCACATATCATAGGTGGTGCAGCCCCGCGCTTTGGCCGTTTTAACGGCTTCCCATTGCAGCAAATGATTGGGCATCAAATTCCGGCTTTCGTTGTCAGATGCGCCGTACATGTACCAGGCCGCCTGCCCGCTAAAAAAGAGCATCAGCCCGGCGACGGGCGTTGAGTTCACACAAGCCAGCAGCAGCGCGGCCCGGTTGGCCTGCAAAAAACGCCGCCACGCAGCCAGATAGTACGCTTCGGGCCGAATGAGGAAGCCGTCGCGGCGGCTGGTGGTGGCGTACAGCCGAAAGAAGGCCGGCAAGTCGGCTTCTGCGCCGGGCCGCACCGAAACGCCCCTGCGCCCGGCCAGCCGAATGTTGTAGCGCCACTTGGGTTTCATGGCCGCCAGCAAATCCGCTTCCGACGGGGTTAAATCAAGCAAAACCGTATTTTTAAACTGGATTTGCTGGCCGGCGTATCGCCAGCCCCGCCGACGCAGCAGCGATTGCGCGGCCAGGCCGGGCGGGTACGGCGTTTCATCGACACCGCCAAAGCCCAGCGGCACATCGGGGTCAATTTTAATGAACAGGGCGCGGTGCCGGCGGGCGTAAGCCTCCAAATCGGCCAGAACCTGCTCAACCACGGCCAAATTGTCAACAGGCCACAGCGGCCCTTTGGGCGCATACAGCATCGACCACGGGCCGAAGAGGGGCCGCCGCAAAATCTGGGCCGCCGCCACCGCCCGGCCCGGCGTGGAATACCAGGCCAGGCGGACGGGCCGCCAGCTCCAGTCGCGTTTAAATTCGCCCCACTCCCAGCTTTGCAGGGGATGCGATTGCGCCGGCAGCGCGCGCAGTATCAATTGCCAGGCGGCTTTATCGATAACGGGGGTAGGCATTAACGGCTTCGCCTCTCTAAAATAGTGGAAACAAGACGGTACAGAGGCCGATTGTAAACGGTATCGAAAGCTCCGGCGTAGCGCACCACCCGCCCGCCAAAGCCGCGTTTGAAGCGATACACACCCCACAAGCCGTCGCGCCGATGCTTGAACTCCGCCTCCAGCGCGTCGGGGGGCGCAGCGGGGACGCCCCACAAATCGTAGCGGGTGCAGCCCCGTTCCCTGGCCCACCGGATGGCCGCCCATTGCAGGGCGTAGGCGGGCATTCTGGCTCGATGGGCGTTGCTTGAGGCTCCGTATAAATAATAGGCCCGGCCCTGCCAGGCGAAGGCCATCAGCCCGGCCAGGGGTTCATTTTGATACCAGGCCAGCAACAAAGCCCGGTTTTCTTCCGGAAAAAGGGCGAAGGCGGCCTGATAATAGGGCAGGGGATGCACCGCAAAGCCATCGCGTTGGGCCGTGGTTCGGCTCAGTCGATGGAAGATTTCCACATCAGCGGGGGTGCGGCCCGCTTTGACGGTAACGCCCTTTTTGGCCGCCAGCCGAATATTGTAGCGCGTTTTCGATTTCATGGCTGCCAGAATATCCGCTTCGGCGGGGGAGATGTCAACCACAATAGTGTTCACCGGCTGGACGGGTTTGCCCGGCCTGAAACCGGCCCGGACAAACGCCTGCGTTACCTGCGGCTCGTCGGGCGCATCGGGTTCTATCTTCAAAAAAATAACGCCCGGTTTGCGGGCAGCGCGGGTTAAAGCGGCCAGGCTTTGCCGCACGGCTTGTTCATCCTGCCAATTGAGGGCCGGGCCTTTGGGGATGTAGGCTATTTTCAACCCAAAAGGCAGGTTGCGGTACAGAATTTGGGCGGGCCGGGGAGCATTTTCCAGGGTAATCTGTTCGCCGCGCCAGCCGAAACCGGATTTCAGGGCAATCCAGGGGGGTGATTGTAATAAATGCATGGCTATCACTTTTTTTAGACTCAAATCACATTTAATCGTAAAATACAGCCGGGTTTAAATTGAAACATGGTCAGGACTTACGCAGTTGCGGCATTTTACCCCCCTCAGTCCCTGATGAAGAAACCGCTTCGCGCCCTCAAGCGGGGGGAAGTTAGCTCCTCCCCCGACATCGGGGGAGGGAGCATTTCCCCCCTCACAGAGGGGGGATTAAGGGGGGAGCAAAGCCATTATGTCGAAACTCCGAACTGAGGCTATTATACTGATAATCCGTCAGGTGTGACAAATGCCACAAGTTTATTTTCCTTCTACCGGCAAGTATGTTAAAATGCATTTCGTTGCCATTACAGAAGATACAAACGCAAATGGTTTTTTGGAAAACAACATTCAACTGATGTGCTAACAGAAAATAACGCATTATCGAAGGAGAGGCGTATGCAAAACGAGTTTATATTTGTTGGCATTTTAACAATATGCGCTATCTTGCTGCCTGTCGGCGGTATGGGGATGTCATGGATGCTCAGGCCCCACAAACCGAACAAGCTGAAACAAACCACCTATGAGTGCGGGCTTGAAACGGTTGGTGAAACCTGGGCGCAGTTTAAGGTATCTTATTATATCTACGCCCTGATTTTTGTGGTGTTCGACGTTGAAGCCGTTTTTCTGTTTCCGTGGGCGGTGGCGTACAACAAATTGCCCCTTTATGCGCTGGCAGAAGTGCTGATTTTTGTCTTGATATTACTGTTCGCTTTGGTATATGCCTGGCGCAAAGGCGCGTTGGAATGGATATAGAAACTGGATGAGGGGACTCCCTTCTCCAGTTTTTTGATGACAGAACCTCACAGATGGAGATATGTCTATGGAACCAATAATCACCTGGCTGGCAAACCTGCTGGCAAACGTATCATGGTGGCCGTGGCCCGCCCCCCCTTCGGCGGCCATTATCATTTGGGTGGTGTACGGCCTGTTCATCGCTTTTGGCATTGCGCCGCTGGCTATGATTGTACTGACCTGGCTGGAACGGAAAATCATCGCCCGTATCCAGGACCGCATCGGCCCGAACATGGCCGGCCCCTTCGGCTGGCTGCAAGCCGTGGCCGACGCCATCAAAATGCTCACCAAAGAAGACACCACCCCCGCCGGCGCAGACCGGATTCCGTTTAACCTCGGCCCCGGCCTGATAGCCGTTTCGGCGGTGCTGGTGTTTGCCGTTATTCCCCTGGCGCCGGGCATCATCGGCTCCGATTTGAATATCGGAATTTTTTACGTGGTGGCGGTCGGCTCGTTTGGGGTGCTGGGCACCTTGATGGCCGGCTGGTCCAGCAACAACAAATACGCCCTGCTGGGCGCGTTCAGGGCGGTGGCCCAACTGGTTTCTTACGAAATCCCGATGGCGATTTCATTGATTACCGTGGCCGTGGTGGCCGGGTCAATGTCTACCCTGACCATCATCCACAACCAGGCTGTAGCCAATGGCGGCTGGTACATTGTTGCCATGCCCATCACCTTTCTGGTCTTCTTTCTGGCCGGCATGGCCGAAACGAATCGCTCGCCGTTTGACCTGCTGGAAGCCGACAGCGAGATTGTGGCCGGTTTTCACGTGGAATACAGCGGCATGAAATACGCTATGGTCATGATTGGCGAATACGTTCACATGCTGGCTTTGGCCGGATTAAGCGCCACCATTTTTTTGGGCGGCTGGCGCGGCCCCTTTGTAGAGCAACTTTACAACGCCGTGCCAATTTTGGGCGGCCTGCTGGGGCTGGTCTATTTTCTGGCCAAAGTACTGCTGTTTATTTTTGTGATGATGTGGTTCAGAGGCACGCTGCCCCGCTTCCGCATCGACCAACTGCTCGATTTCGGCTGGAAGTTTTTAACGCCGTTGAGCCTGTTCAATTTACTGACCAGCGCGTTTGTGGTTAAGCTCTTTCAACCGGCCGGCACTGCCGGTGTCGCGCTCCCCGCCGGGCCATTGGCCGGCTTCGGCGGCCTGGGGTTGACGTCGGCCTTACTCATCTCCAATCTTCTGGTGGCCTTTATCGCCTCGCTGGCGGTTCGAAGTCTGGCCCGTCGCAGCCGGGGCAACGTTTTGAAGGCCGTTGCCGGCGTGGAAGGTTAATTTGGGAGGAAAGCGTATATGACAGAACAAATTGTTTTCTTTATTTTCACTATTATGGTTCTGGGTGGCGGTTTGGGCGTAGTCAGCACCAAAAACCTGTACTACGCGGCCCTCTTTTTGAGCCTGTCGTTCAGTGGTATGGCCGGATACTTTATTATGCTCAACGCCGGATTTTTGGCCGCCGTGCAAATTATCGTCTACGTGGGGGCCATCGCCATTTTGATTTTGTTTGCAATTATGCTCTCTCGAAAAGTGATGACTACCAACGAGCCGCAAACCAACAAACAGAATTGGCTGGCGTTAATTGTTACGCCCCTGCTTTACCTGACCCTCATCTTTCTGGTGGTCAAGGTCAACTGGCCCGTCAGCAGCGCCGCCCCCGCTCTGGATGTTTTAACTCAAATGGGAGCGCAGTTCCTGGGAGGCTATCTCATCCCCTTTGAAGTTATGTCTGTGTTGCTGTTGGTTGCGCTGGTGGGGGCCATCATTCTGGCCCGTGATGTAGAAAAGGGGAGGGAATAATTATGCAAAATATTCCGCTGACGTGGTGGTTGTCTGTTGCCACGGCCCTGTTCAGCCTGGGGTTGTACGGCGCGTTGTCTCGAAAAAACGCCATCGCCATTTTGATGGGCCTGGAACTGATGCTCAACGCCGTCAACATCAATCTGGTAGCCTTTAATCGCTACATCACCCCCCAAAACGTAACCGGACAGGTATTCGCCGTATTCGTCATTGCCATTGCCGCCGCCGAAGCCGCCGTGGCCCTGGCCATTATCATTGCCGCCTATCGCCAACGCGGCACCGTTAATGTAGACGACCTGGATTCGATGAAATTTTAGCCGTGGCCCGATTGCTGAAACGCACCGGCAATCAACCCCCTTAACCCGGGAGAAAAATTTATGGAACAACTTTTTGCCCTAACCCCGTTAATTCCTGTTTTTCCGTTGTTGGCCTTTGCGCTTATTGTGCTGTGGGCCAACAAAAACAACAAACTCAGCGCCGGTCTGGCTATCGGCGGGATTGGCCTTTCGACGCTGACCTCGTGGGCCGTAATTGCCGCCACGGTTGCCGCAGGCCACGAAGTGCAAATTGCAGGCTGGTCGCTGCCCGTGCCCTGGTTGCCTACCGCCGCCAGTATATTCAACACAGGCTTCGCGGTAGATGGCTTTACCGCTGCCATGCTGTTTATGGTGCCGCTGGTTTGTACGCTCATTTTCATTTACGCCGCAGAATATATGGAAGGCGACCCGCGCTACGCCCGCTTCTTTGCCTACGTGTCCCTGTTTGCCGCCGGGATGCTCACCCTGATTGTGGCCGATAACCTGCTGCTGCTCTTTATTGCCTGGGAAATTATGGGCTTGTGTTCGTACCTGCTCATCGGTTTTTGGTTTGAAAAAGACAGCGCCAAAAAAGCCGGCCTCAAGGCGTTTTTAACCACCCGCATCGGCGATGTACTGCTGTTTGCCGGGATGCTCTTCCTGTACAGCCGCACCGGAACCCTGACCTTCCGCGAAATCTTCAAACCGGAGGTGCTGGACGAATTGAGCCGTATGCTCATTTGGGGGCTGCCTGCCTCAACCGTCATCTCTTTGCTGGTCTTCGGCGGGGCAGTGGGCAAAAGCGCCCAGTTCCCCCTGCATGTCTGGCTGCCCGATGCGATGGAAGGCCCCACGCCCGTTTCGGCCCTTATCCACGCCGCCACCATGGTTTCGGCGGGGGTGTATCTGGTGGCCCGTATGCTGCCCCTGTTTGCCATTGTGCCGCAGGGAACGCTCTCCTGGGTGGCTATCATCGGCTCTGTCACCGCCTTCTTTGGCGCCACCATCAGCATAGCCCAAAACGACATCAAGCGCGTGCTGGCCTATTCAACCATTAGCCAGCTTGGCTATATGATGATTGCCCTGGGACTGGGCGGCTTTTTGGCCGGCGTCTTCCACCTGCTAACCCACGCCTTCTTCAAGGCGTTGCTCTTCCTCGGCTCCGGTTCAATTATCCACGCAGTGCATCACGGCGCAGAACACGCAGACGACCATCACACCGACCCGCAAGATATGATGAATATGGGCGGCCTGTACGCTAAAATGAAGCGCACCTCGTGGGCTTATTTTGCCGGCACAGCGGCGTTGGTGGGCATCTTCCCCTTCGCCGGATTCTGGAGCAAGGACGAAATTCTGGCCGAAGCCTGGGTGCAATGGCACGAAGCCGGCTCGATTGGCCTGCCCTTCTGGGCGTGGCTGGCCGGCACCCTGGGCGCGTTTTTAACCGCCCTGTACATGGGCCGCCAAATCGGGCTGGTCTTCTTCGGCAAGCCCCGCTCCAAAGCCGCCGAACACGCCGTTGAACCAGGTAATCGAATGACCGTACCCTTGCTGGTGCTGGCCCTCTTTGCCGCCTTCATCGGCTTTATCAACGTGCCCTTCATTGCCAACGGCTGGCTGCACCACTTTGCCGGTCTGGTGCATGAACCCGCCGAAGTGCTGCATCTGGAAGCCGTGCCTTTCCAGATTTCGGTGGCGCTTGTGTCCACCGCCGTCGCCTTGCTGGGCTTCTTCCTGGGCTGGGGCATGTATCGCAACCTTAAAGCCGGTCAGCAAGACCCGCTGGCCCGGATGCTCGGCCCCGTCTTCACCGTGCTGAAGAACAAATATTACGTTGATGAGTTTTACAAATTCGTCTTCATTGATACCACCGTGGCCCTGGCCAACTTCTCGGCCAAATTTGATTACGATTGGGTTATCAATCCCATCGTCAATTTTGTGGGCAACACCGGCCGGCTGCTGGGCGAACTGAGCGGCAGGATAGATACCGTGGTGGTTGATGGCATGGGCGTGCTGGGTACGGCCCGGCTCTTCAAATGGATGGGCCGGGAATTACGCCTGACCCAAACCGGACAAGCCCAAAACTATCTGCTGGTTATCGCCCTTGTTTCGCTCTCTTTGATAGCGATGTATCTCTTTGGAATTTAATCCGTCCGCATAGACTGTTAATCTGTTAATTGCAACGTTGGGAGGAATCGACACAATGAACATACCGTTCATACTCACCTTAATTCTCTTAATTCCGCTGTTGGGTTCGGTACTCATCCTGTTTATCCCCGGCAGCAACGAAAAAGGCATCAAAAATCTGGCCGTTATCGCCAGCCTTTTTCCTCTGCTGTTCTCCATTCTGGTCTGGATTGGCTACGACCGGGCCACAGGTGGGTATCAGTTTGTAGAAAATTACAGCTGGATACCCAGCCTGAACATTCAATACCACCTGGGCATCGATGGTTTGAGCATCCCGATGGTGTTTTTAAGCGCCTTGCTCAGCACGCTGGGTTTATGGTACAGCGCCAAAGTCATCAAACATCGGGTCAAGGAATTCTTCGTGCTGTTCCTGCTGCTGGAAGCCTCATTAACCGGCGTATTTGTGGCGCTGGATATGGTGCTGTTCTACTTTTTCTGGGAAATTGAACTGGTGCCGATGTTCCTGATGATTGGCATTTGGGGCCAAAAGAAAGACCGCCCGCAATACTCGGCCATCAAGTTCTTCCTCTACACCCTGGTCGGGTCGGTGGCGATGCTGCTGGCTTTCATTGCCGTCTACCTGAACACCGGCTCGTGGGACATCACCCAAATTCCGGGCCTGTTGAGCTTTTCGCCCTCGCTGGCGGCGCTCACCTTCTGGGCTATCTTCATCGGCTTTGCCATTAAAGTACCGTTGTTCCCCTTCCACACCTGGCTGCCCGACGCCCACACCGCCGCCCCCACCGCCGGGTCGGTTATGCTGGCGGGCGTGTTGCTGAAACTGGGCGGCTACGGGATGATTCGCATCCTCATCCCCTACTTCCCGGACGTGTTCCGGGCTTCGGCAATTTTTATCGCCGCGCTGGGCGTTATCAGCATGATTTACGGGGCGCTGGTCAGTATGGCCCAGTGGGATTTGAAGCGTCTCATCGCCTACTCATCGGTGAGCCACATGGGCTACTTTATGCTCGGTGTGGCCGCCGCCGTCTATTACGGAGACCTGACCAGCCGCACCATTGCCCTGAACGGCGCAGTGCTGCAAATGTTTAACCACGGCATCATCACCGGCGGCCTGTTCTTTTTGGTGGGCGTAATTTACGAGCGCACCCACACCCGCGACCTGACCGCCTTCGGCGGGTTGAGCAAGCACACCCCCAAATACTACGCCATTATGATGGTCACGGCTTTCGCCTCGCTGGGGCTGCCCGGTTTGGCCGGCTTCATCAGCGAATTGCTCATCTTCCGGGGCGCGTTTGCCACCATGCCGGTTATGGCTATCATCGGGGTGATTGCCATTGTCCTGACCGCCGCCTACATTCTGTGGAAGATTGTCCAGTACGTTTTCCTGGGCGATTTCAGTCAGGAAAAATGGGACAAAATCTTCGATGTCCGGCACTGGTCGTGGGGCGAAGACATTGCTCCCTTTGAAGTAATTACGATGGTTCCCTTGCTCATTGGCATGGTCTGGATTGGGGTGTATCCGTTAGCAATTTTAACCACCATCAATCAGGCCAGTTACGCCATTTTAAGCAGCGCATTCTAATTCGGCAGCGGGCCGCTTCGGCCTGTTGCCTGCTCCTACTCATTCAGGAGGAGGCTGACTTTGAACAATTTACTACTCCTTTTACCGGAATTAATTATCCTGATTGTTGCCTTTGCCGTCTTTATTCTTGACCTGGTTTGGGGACAAGAACGCAGCAACAGTTCGGTTTTCCCTGCCTTAACGATGCTGGGGGCGCTGGGGGCGGTGATTGCCACCGTCTTTATCTGGGCGCAGGCCGGCAGCGGCGCCCTTCAGTTGCGCGTTATCGCCACCGATTCCGGCGGCGCGCTGTCGATGCTGGCGGTTGACCAGTTTGCCATGTTCTTCAAAATCTACGCCGCCCTGACCGTGGGCCTGGTGGGGTTGGTTTCAACAGACTACATCCGCGCCCACACCAGCTTCCGGGGCGAATTTTACGCCATGCTGCTGATGGCCGGCCTGGCCTTGATGCTGGTGGCTTCGTCTACTAATTTAGTGATGATTTTCCTGGCCTTCGAGTTTCTGTCCATCACCAGTTATTTGCTGACCGGCTACCTGCGCGACAACGATTTTTCGGTTGAAGCGGCGCTCAAGTACTTCCTGTACGGCTCGGTAGCCAGCACGGTGATGGTTTTCGGCTTTTCGCTCATTTACGGGGCCACCGGCTCGGTAGACCTGCGCGACATTGCCACCGCTCTGGCCTCTGCCGACGGCACAGTAGCCGGTTATCTGGTTATGCCGGCCATCGTGCTGATTATAGTGGGGGTAGGCTTCAAAATTGCCCTGGTGCCCTTCCATCAATGGTCGCCGGAAGCCTATCAGGGGGCGCCCACGCCCATCACCGCCTTCCTGTCTGTTGGCCCGAAGGCAGCGGGTTTTGCCCTGATGGTGCGCATCCTGACCATCGCCTTCCCCGGCTTTGCCCACACAGCGGCGGCCAACTGGGTGGCTATTTTAATGGGTATCGCCATACTGACCATGACCTTCGGCAATGTGGTGGCTATCTGGCAAACAGACATCAAACGCCTGTTTGCCTATTCCAGCATTGCCCACGCCGGCTATATGCTTATCGGCGTGGTGGCTATTGCCCCGCAATACGTGGGCGGCAGCCAAACCATCGAAGGCTGGAGCCAGGGCTTGAACGGCCTGCTGATTTATTTGCTGGGCTACCTGTTCACCAACATCGGCGCCTTCGCCATCATCATTGCCGTAGAAAACAAAACCGGCTCATCGAGCATCAGCAAATACGCCGGCCTCATCAAACGGTCGCCCTTCCTGGCCGTGGCCTTCTTCATCTTCCTGCTATCGCTCATCGGTATTCCACCCACAGCCGGATTTGTGGGCAAGCTCTTCGTTTTTGGGGCGGCCATCAACCAGCAAATGTTTGTATTGGCAATTGTCGGCATTGTGAACAGCGTCATTTCGGTTTACTATTACCTGAACATTGCCCGCCAAATGTTCTTTGAAGATGTCGAAGACAGCACTCCGATAACCGTCAGTGGCGGGCTGAACGCCGCCGTCGCTATTTCGCTGGCGCTGGTGTTTGCCATTGCCATCTTTGCCCAACCGTTCATCACCTGGACGACCAATTCAGCCCAAATTCTGGCCTCCAGTTTTTAATTGCAATTAACAGAGCCTGAAAGGGGAGCCGTAACCGGCTCCTCTTTTTTTGTGGACAGCGAGTCCGGGGTATAATGCCCACCATCCCATCGGTTTTCGTTTTAAGGAGTTTTTATGCAGCAACAAGTTTTTAACACCCTGACCGAACTGGAAATGCGCGATGCCCAGGAACGCCAACAAGGGTTGCCCGGCAGCCAACGGATTCAGGCCCTTCACCCGGACAGCGCAAAATTTCTGTACATTACCGCCCTGGGCAGCAAAGCCAAAAATATCATCGAAGTGGGCGCCGGCCGGGGCTATTCTACCATCTGGCTGGCGCTGGCGGCCCAGGCCGGCGGCGGCCACGTAACCACTTGCGAGCTGGACCCCGCCCGCGCCGAAGAAGCCCAATTGTACCTGAACAAGGCCGGGCTAACCGATTACGTGACCATTCTGGTGGGCGATGCCCGCGAAACCCTGCGCGCCCAACAAAACCCGGTTGACCTGCTATTCATTGACGCCAACAAAGACCAGTACGAAACCTGCTTCGATGTGGTATACAAACGGCTGGGGGTGGGCAGCGTCATTGTGGCCGATAACGCCACCTCGCACGCCGATGAACTGCTGGATTACATTATGTACGTGCAAAACCACCCCCATCTGGAAAGCGCCACCATACTCATTGGCCGAGGACTGGAAGTTAGCGTCAAGACCAGCGTCTAAATGACTGCGGAAAAAATCATCGTTGTTTTTTTGGATGGCGTTGGCCTGGGAGATGAAAACCCTGCGACCAACCCGTTCGCCCGGTATCCCATGCCTTTCTGGCGCTCTTTGCTGGACGGCCGTCCGCCGGTTAAGGCAAATTCCGGCTACAGCAACGCTTTCGCCGGCCTGATGGGGCTGGATGCGACGTTATCCGTGCCGGGCCTGCCGCAATCGGGTACGGGGCAGACGGCCATTTTAACCGGCCTGAACGCCGCCGCCCATCTGGGCGAACACAGCGGCCCCTATCCCACATCCGCCCTGAAAACCCTGCTGGCCGAACACAATATCTTCAGTCACTTGCTGGCCCGCAACAAACCTGTAGCCTACGCCGGAGCCTACCCCGACCAGTTTCTGGCCCGGTTGCAGCGGGGCACAGAACGCTTAAGCGCCAACACCCGCGCCGCCCGGCTGGCCGGGTTAAAATTACGCACCGGGGCAGACCTGCAAGCCGGCCGCGCGGTCTCGGCACTGCTGACCAACCGCTATTGGCGAGAATGGGGCTACGACGTTCCACTGCTCAACCCGCAACAAGCGGGCCAACAACTGGCAAACGTGGCCCGCGACCACGCCCTGACCTTTTTTGAGGTGTGGTATTCTGATGTGGTTGGGCACAGGCAGGATATGGCCCGCGCCGGCGAGCTACTGACCATGCTCGACGGGTTTGTAGAGGGCATCGTTGCCGCCATTAACCCGGCCAACACCATGCTGCTCATCGTCAGCGACCACGGCAATCTGGAAGACCTGTCCACCAAGCAACACACCCTCAATCCGGCGCTGGCGCTGGCCTTCGGCGCGGAACACCACCGCCTGACCGGCCTGTCTTCGCTGCCGGATATTGCCCCGTTTGTGCTGAACACGCTGGCATAAAAAACAGGGGCGCAATACATTGCGCCCCTGCCGGGCTACCACACGCTTCGTCTCCGCACACAAACTATCAAAGTCAGATTACGGCAAATACACCCTGAGCATGGTGGCCGTGGTTTCGGCCCGCACCGAAAACCGGCCCAACGCCGCCGGCAACAGGGCAAAGCGAATTTTGGGCAAATCGAGCGACTCGCCGGCCCAGGCCAGGGTTGTTTGGCCGGCAACCGCGCCCCAAATTTCCATGCTTTGGGCGGTGGTTTGGCCTTTGTAAACGGCCCCGGCCTCAAATTGAATTTGCTCCACTACAAAATAATCGCACCGGCTGATTTCATGGCGAACCAGTCCTGCGGCGGCGGGCAGGGGGCGGGGTTTAACCGGGCCGGGTTGCACCTGCCGATAATTAATCACCGCCAGCGCCGGTTCAATGTGCAGCGGGCGCGGTTTGCCGTCGGAACCCAACCGGCCCCAATCGTACACCCGATAGGTTACGTCTGAATTTTGCTGAATTTCAGCCACCACCACGCCGGTCAGCAAGGCGTGCAAAGACCCGGCTTCCACAAAAATGGCGTCGCCCGCTTTTACCGGCAGATAATGCAACTGCGCGGCCAGGGCGCCGGTTTCCACGGCCCGCCGAAACGCCGCCGGCGTGGTGGCCTGCTTCAGGCCAAAAATCAATTGAGCCTCCGGTTTGGCGTGCAGCACGTACCACATTTCGGTTTTGCCCAGTTCGCCGTTTTCGTGGGCCAGGGCGTAATCATCGCGGGGATGCACCTGCACCGACAGGTTTTGGTTGGCATCCAGCAGCTTTACCAGCAGCGGAAATTTATGGCGCTTCAGCGCCCAGGCCGCGTTTTTACCCACCAGCATTTCTCCCCATTGAACCAACACCTGCGGCAAGGTCAACCCGGCCAGCGGGCCGTTTTCAACCACGGTGGCCCCGTTGGGGTGGCCGGAAATTTCCCAGCTTTCGGCGATGATACCGGGCGGCAGGGCGCGGCCATACAACTGCTCCAGATTTCGGCCCCCCCACAGGTAATCTTTCAGTTGCGGCATAAACGTTAGCGGATAGATTATGCGGGTGTCCATCTGTGGCTCCCTTGAAAATTATCATTGGTCATTGGATGACAGCGCGTATCACGCATTATTTTGGCCGGTTATGGCTCAATTGTCAATTTTGACGACCGGCTTTGCGCTTGATAACCAGGCCGTCAATTAGTCTCCCGGTTTTCTCCGTGCTATAATTTGAAGCTGATAATATATTTCCGGACTGCACATGTACATTCGAAAAGAGAAAAAACAGGGGCCTTCCCTGTTCAGAGTATTTGTTCTGACCATCCTGATACTGGCCGGGCTGTGGCTTGTCAAAAGCCGGCCGGACTGGGCGCGTCCGTTTGAACCGACGCCCGTCCCCACCCTGCCTGCCAGATATTTTATCAACGACGGCGATATTGCCCAGGCCGAAGGCCGGCTTCATCAAGCTATTCAGGCTTACGAGCAAGCCATTGCCCTTGAGCCGGAAAACGATTTGCCCTATTTGCAGCAGGCGATGCTGTTGACAGACGCCGGCGACACGGCCAGAGCTTTGCTCCGCGCCGAACAAGCGGTGCTGCTTAACCCCAACAGCCCCCAAAATCTGGCCGGGTACTGCCGGACGCTTGATTGGGAAGGCCAGTACGCCGCCGCCACGGAAGCCTGCGAGTGCGCCATTGAACTGGATGAAAATTACGCCCCCGCCTACGCCTTCCTGTCTGAAGTGTATGCCGACGAAGCCAATTGGATTCCGGCCCGCACCACCGCCCAAAAAGCGCTTGAAATCGATTTTCAAAGCCCGGAAGCCCATCACAATATGGGCTACGCCCTTGAAGTGCAGGGCCGCTATCGGGAAGCGGTAGAATTTTACGAAAACGCCATCGCCCTGCGCCCCAATCAGGCTTCGTATTATATGGCCGCCGGCAGAAATTACTACTGGCTGGGGCAGCTTGACCAGGCCGCCGACCGCTTTGGAGAGGCGATAAAGCTCAACCCCACCGACGCGCGCGGCTACGACCAACTGGGCTGGACATACCACGCCAACGGACAAGATGCCAGAGCCATTGACGCGCTGGAACAGGCCATCAAGGTCAACCCCGGTCAATACCGGGCCTGGGGCCGGCTGGGCAGCATTTATTATTTACGCCAAAATTACGAAGAAGCCCTGAAGATTTTGCCCACCGCCATCAACCTGGCCGAACACCAGTTTTTATCGAAGGCCAGAAGCGTAAAAATTATGGCCCAAATTGAAGGCCCCACCGGCCCGGAAAGCGTGGCCGTGGTGCAAGGCCGGTTTGAACACAGCCTGTCTGAAGAAGCCGGTCAGGCCGGGCTTTTAACCGCCCGGCTCGCCCCCATCGAATGGGCGCAGAGTGCCCCCAACCCGCAAGACGCCACCACCTGCGGCGGCCTGGTGGCCCACAATATCAAAAACCGGATAATTGTCACCAGCCCCACCGACGACATTTCCTTCAGCCAAATCTTCAGCCGAACCACCGGCACCGCCGGCCTTGACCCCGTTACCGGCGAACTGTCACTTTCGCTGGCGAATGTACCCTTTCCGAAAGAAATCCCCTACGAACTTCAGCTCCTTTATCTGCCGAACAAAGTTGAAAGTTTGGGCTATTTTCAACCGGACGGCGATAACAACGTGGCAGAAACCTTTACCATTTCCGGCAAGGGAACCGCGCCGGTAGAATATTATTACGAACTGGGGCTATCGTATGTCTATTTGCAGCCCCCCCAATGCGATAAAGCCGTACCGTGGCTGCTCAAATCGCTGGACGTGGACCCGGCCTACTACAACCCGGCCTGGGCCGGGCTGAAGATTTGCCCCTCCACCGATTCGCCGCCCACGCCGTTGCCCACCTTTACCCCCACCCCGGACGGCACGGCCACTTCAACGCCGTAATCGCCGGGCAGCCTGCTGAAATACCGGCCACATTGGCGATTCAGGCTGTCTATGCTATGATGGTAAACAAGATAAATTGATTGGTGACTGAACCACTTATGACCTCCGAGCAAGAAACCATCCGGTGCGAAGATTGCGGCCACCCGTATTCCATCGAAGCCCCCGCCTGCCCCCATTGCAATACGCCCAATCCCGTGCTGATTGAAGAATTTGAATGGGAAGAGGAAGAAGAAGATTTTGAAGCGACCACCCGCCCCCGCCCCTGGTGGCGCAGGCCGCCCGGCTGTCTCAGTATCATCATCTTCTTTTTGTTAATTATCGGCGGTATTGTGTTGGGCGGCTACGACGGTTTGCAGGAAAAAACCATCCGCAAACAGTTGGAGGTAAACCAGCACTACCAAAACGCCCAAACGTACATTAAAAATAATCAACTTGACCTGGCTATTGCAGAATTAAACCAAACCCTGGCCCTGAACCCGGCCCACAGCGAAGCGCGAGACTTGTTGCGCCGGCTTCAGGTTTCCAAAACCGAAACGCCGACCCCCACCTCCGCCTCCCGGCAAAATCTGGCTGCCACCCTGTTTGAAGAAGCCAAATCGCTGATGTTGCAAGGTAATTGGGAAGAGGCTGTCACCATTCTGCACCAAATCAAGGATGTAAATCCAAATTATGAACCGACCCTGGTTTCCGGGGCGCTCTTCAACGCCAATTCCGAATTGGGGTTGCGCTACATTGCCGAAAACGACCTGCCCGCCGCCCTGCACGCCTTCGACGCCGCTCTGGAAGAACGCCCCAACGACCCCGCCACCACCGCCGAATGGGAAAAAGTGTCGCTCTACCTTTCGGTAGACGAAAACGATACCAACAGCTACGAAGACAACATCATCATCTTGACCCGGCTGTATGGCATAGACCCCACCTTCGCCGACGTGCCCCGCCGGCTGTACGACCTCTACAAAAATTATGGCGATTATCTGGCCAACCGGGATGAATGGTGCCAGGCCCAACCCCGCTACCAGTCTGCCGCCGACCTCTTTCCCGGCGCAGAAATAGAAACGCTGGCCGATGACGCCGCCTTCAGATGCCGCAACAGCCGGCAGACCAAACCGGCAACCCCCACGCCGACATCGCCGCCGTTAAGCCAAACCATCGAAACCACAGCCACCACGGAAGCCATTGGCGCGATGCCTGCCTTAACGCCGACCACCATCATTTCCGGCAGTGGCGCCATCTACTTTGCCCGCTTTAACAACTCCAACCAACTCTGGGAAGTGATAGCCGTATCCATCCCGGCCGGGCCAGAGCGCGTCCTCTTTTCCGGCGGCAGCCAACCGGCCGTCAGCGCCAACGGCAAGCTGTTGGCCTATCACAGCGAAAACGCCGATGCGGTGGGGCTGCACGTTTTTAACCTGACCAACGGTGAAGATGTGGCCGCCACAAAATTTGCGGAAGACGTTTTGCCCCGCTGGGGAGCCTCTGACGCATCCTTTGTCTTCGCCTCGCAGCGCTCCGGCGACAGACGCTGGCAAATCTTCACCGGCTTTGCCGACGGCAAAGGCGAGGCCGTGATTGTAAGAGACGGGCGCACGCCCACCCTGTCTGCCCGGAACAACAGCATCGCCTATCAGGGCGCCGACCCGCAAGGCAATAATCCGGGCCTCTATCTCATTTCGGCGGAAAACAACGGCGAACCGCTGCAACTAACCACCGACAGCAGCGACCGCACGCCTGCCGTCTCGCCGGACGGCGCCGCAATCGCCTTTATGTCGGCCCAAAACGGCACATGGGACATCTGGACGGTCTCCAGCCGGGGCGCGGATGCCTCCGTACTGGTGGCCACGCCGGGCAACGACGGCTTGCCCGTTTGGTCGCCCGACAGCCGGTACGTGGCCTTCGTTTCTGATTTTGAGGGCAGTTGGGGCATTTATGTGGTAACGGCCCAGGGGGGGGGCAGCCCGGTTAAAGTGGCCGATTGGGGCGACTCGCACCCGGACTGGTTGATACAGCAAATCAGTTGGGGCAAGTAGCCTTTTTTCACCACATTCAGGGCCATCGAATTTTGAAAAAGGAACACTCTGGGCTATAATTTTGTCTGCATAAGCGGGGTGTAGCTCAGCCCGGTTAGAGCGCTGCGTTTGGGACGCAGAGGCCGATGGTTCAAATCCATTCACCCCGACCAGAACCCCTTGTGCGGGCGTAGTTCAACGGTAGAACATTAGCCTTCCAAGCTAAATATACGGGTTCGATTCCCGTCGCCCGCTTCTTGACAAGGGCCCTTAGCTCAGCGGTTAGAGCAACCGGCTCATAACCGGTTGGTCGCTGGTTCGAATCCAGCAGGGCCCACACCATTGATAAAAACTCTGTGCCTGCGCATAGAGTTTTTTTTGTGCAAGAATTTGATGACGTGGGTTCGATAATTCGGTGTCCGTCAGGGCTTGTCTCCCCCCTTAATCCCCCCTCAAATGAGGGGGGAGAATGTCTCCCCCCTAAAAGAAAGGGGAAGGCAGGGACTCGAAGCGGTTTCTTTATCAGGGGGTTGAACCTGCATAATTCCATGTTTTTTACAAAATTTCTCATAACAATTGCCCGTGTTTAAAACTATGGTAAAATGTGACGGCTTTTGAAAATTGGCCGCATCCAGTAAGGAGCAACACCTTGGACCTGAGACGAATCATTTTAATCCATCCCGGCAGAGAAGGCCGCGTCTTCGGCAAAGCCCCCTCACCGTCATACACATTAATGCGCCTGGCCTCGCTGGTGCCGGACGACCTTGCCGTAGAAATTTGGGACGAAAACCTGGAGCCGCTTGACCGGAAAATTCTGGCCGAACTAGGCACGCACGATATTGTGGGCCTCACTTCAAAGACGCTGGCTATTGAAACCGCCGAGCGCTTCTGCCGCCTGGCCCATCGGGCCGGGGTCAAATACGTGGCCGTGGGGGGGGCGCACGCCACCCTTATGCCGGAAGACGTGATGCGCTGGGCCGATGTGGTCTTTACCGGCGAAGCCTACTTCACCTGGCCGCAATTTATTCAGGATGTTCTTAACGACACCGTCAAACCGCATTACAACGATACCCAATGGGCCGACCTGGCCGGCATCGCCCGCTTGACAGACCGGGTTATTCGCCAGATGGACGAAAACCGAAACTACTGGACGCCCCTGCTGGAAATTACGCGCGGCTGCCCCCGCAATTGCTCCTTCTGCACGGCCATTCGGGTTAGCGGCCAAAAAATGCGCTTCCGCCCCGTAGAAGAGATTATCGAAGAAATCAAGCGCCGCAAAATTAACCGCTTCTTCCTGACCGACGATAATTTCGGCCTGGCCTTTCGGCTGCGCCCGGATTACATCGAAGAACTGTTTCTGGCTCTGGAAAAACTGCCCCTGCGCGGCTGGACCACCCAGGCCGAGTTGATGGTGTCTCAATTTCCGGAATTGCTGGACCTGGCCCGCCGGGCGCATCTGGATAAATTCTTCCTCGGCTTTGAATCGGTCAACCCCAAAAACCGGCGGGAACTGGGCGGCAAAAGCAAAGGCCAAACCGCCCAGTACCGGGAAGCCATCAACGCGGTTCATAAACACGGTATCGGCGTGGTGGGTTTATTTGTGTACGGTTTTGATGAAGATACGCCGGAGACTATGTGGCAAACGTGGGACTTTGCCCAACAAGCCAAGCTGGATAGTATGAGCCAGACAATTTTAACCCCGTACCCCGGCACGCCCTTCCGCGCCCAGCTCATTGAAGAAAACCGGCTCATCCCCGATATGCCCTGGCGCGTTTACGATACGGCCCACATTACCTACTACCCCAAACAAATGTCGGTGGCAGACTTTGCCCGCGAATACGATAAAGTTTGCAAAACCGTGTATCATCCGTATCGAATTGCCACCCGTGGGTTGCGGGCGCTGCTGCGCGTTTCTCAGTACTCGGTCAGCGCCGTGCCGCGCAAAGTCTTCTCCAGTTTCAGCACAGATTACGGTTACAAACGCACCTTCGATTGGCGCAACGTTAGCCCGTAAAGGTTGGCTCCGGCTTTGAACAGCAGTTTTGTTTTGCCAAAATATGGCGCATCCGGTATTATTGGAGGCTGCGCGCCGGCTGCGCGTTGACGCACCATCATCTCTGTTTTTGCGCCCTTTGCGGCTGCGGCACACCTGGGGAGGCCACCATTAATACCCACACACCCAAATCGCCCTATCTTTCTGTTGTCATCCCGGCCTATAACGAAGCGGCCCGGTTGCCGATAACCCTGCAACAGATTGTAACCTACCTTGAAACACAACCTTACCCCGCCGATGTACTGGTGGTTGACGACGGCAGCTCTGATGATACTGTGGCCGTGGCCGAAGAAATTGCCGCCCAACACCCCATCGTCAGCGTCATCAAGAACGACCATCGCGGCAAAGGCTACACCGTGCGCACCGGGATGCTGGCCGGCACGGGGAAGTTCATCCTCTTTTCTGACGCCGACCTGGCCGTGCCCATTGAAGAGACCGCCAAGTTGCTGCCGCATCTGGAAAACGGCTACGAGGTGGTCATCGGCTCACGCGAAGGGCAGGGCGCAGAACGCATTGACGAACCGTGGCACCGGCATTTTATGGGGCGCGTCTTCAACTTTTTCATTCATCTGATTGCCCTGCGCGGCATTCAGGATACCCAGTGCGGTTTTAAGGCCTTCAGCCGGACCGCCGCGCAGACCTTGTTCAACAGTGTCCGGCTTTATGGCGAAAACGCCGGTCTGCTCACCGAAGCCGCCGTGACCGGCTTTGATGTGGAAGTGCTGTTCCTGGCGGTTAAATTCGGGTATCGAATCAAGGAAGTGCCGGTCAAATGGATTTACGGCGAAGAAACAAAGGTCAATCCGCTGAAAGATTCGTGGCGCAACCTGAAAGATATCATCGCCGTCCGCCTGAATGACCTGACCGGAAAATACACCGTCTAATCAACCGAAATCCCTGTTTAACCTGAATTCGGAGATTGTCAAGATAGCGGTTCAACCCAGAGTGCGTTTCAGTTTGGGGGCAAATCCGTGTAGAGGCGCGATGCATCGCGCCCCTACGGACACACAAACATCTCGTTTGTTTTTGCGTCAAGAAATTTATTGCCGGGTTAAAAATATGCCCCCAAACTGAAATGTACCCGTTCAACCCCTGATTAAGGGGGGAGAAACGCAACACATCAAAACTCCGAATAAGGTTATTTACAAACAGCCCAAACCCGCTATAATATTCAAATTGACCATTCTCAAAGGAGTCTTCAACCTATGACCGAAAATATTCTGGTTTGCACCGCCTGGCCCTACGCCAACGGCGACCAACACGTAGGTCATGTGGCGGGCAATTTCCTCCCCGCCGATATTTTCGCCCGGTACCACCGCCTTAAAGGGAACCGGGTGCTGATGGTTTCCGGGTCTGATGCGCACGGCACGCCCATCACCGTTAAAGCTGATGACGAAGGCGTTACCCCACAAGAAATTTTTGAGCGCTATCACCACCGATTTCTGGATACATTCATCAAGCTGGGTATCAGCTACGACCTGTTCACCCACACCGATACGGAAAATCATCAGCGAGTATCGCAGGATATTTTTACCGCCGCGCTTGAAAACGGCTACATCTACACAGAAATTCAGCCGCAATTTTACTCTGCCGCGCTGAACCGCTTCCTGCCGGACCGTTACATTGAAGGCACAT
>JAJRUC010000213.1 GCA_024278015.1 Chloroflexota bacterium | reverse complement strand
CGCGTCCCCCGCTGTCGGGGGAGGAGCTAATTCCCCCCGCTTGAGGGCGCGAAGCGGTTTCTTCATCAGGGACTGAGGGGGGTAAAATGTTGCAACTGCGTAAGTCCTAATCTAATTGAAATTGCCGCTGCCGACGTTGCGCCCCAAAATGCAGCCGGGGTCAATCGCTTGCAGCAGATCGCCGAAACTCATGTGGCGGCCTGCCCGGATTGCCGGCAGCATCATCTGGAACGTCTGCATGAACTGGAGGCGCATTTATCATCAAGCCACGCGCGGGGCCGGAGGTTTCCGGTTGTCCAACAATGTAAATATAGCCGAATTGCTTGACGTGGTTTCGATGGGGGTTGCGTTGGTTCGGGAAGTGGATTACAATGGTAGTGTGGGCGTTAAACCCGTAATCGGCTGATTTTGGGCGTTGTATAGCCCGGTTTTTTTATGGGGGAGCCGCCTGGCCGGCGCGTTGGCCGCTCAACTGGCGGAGCGGGGGGCCACTTCAATGGAGGTCAACCTCCCTGCCGCCGATAAAATATGTGCCGCTTTCTGGGCCGCTCAGGGCTGGCAGCCGGCGGTGAAAACCTTCACCCTCTCGCCGGGCAAGCCTGCCCGGTCCGTCCGGGGAGAGGTAAAGAAGTTACTGAAGACTGTATTCAGGCAGGGAAGATAGCCCGCCGGCGGTGCGAACCGATTGCCCTCATCGGGCAGCGCACGTCAGACCCGCCGGGTGTGCCCCCCAAAAAAGAGACAGAATGAAACACGCCCAAGCGCAAATTGCGCGCCAAAATCAAGGAGGTTATGATGAACCGCAAACCCTTTTTTGTAGCCTTAACCGAACTACTGGCCGCATACTGGCCGAAGATTGACCTGGACAGAAGACGCTGGCTATCCCGCCTGCTCCCCACCCCCGGCAACATCATCTGCACCCTGCTGATTTTGGGCGGCCTGCTCTTCGCCCAATCTGCCGGGGCGCTTCCCTCATCTGCAATTCCCAATCGCCAATCCACCTCCACCGGCGCCATCGCCTACTAGGGCCGCCTGGCCGACGCCAACGGCAACCCCCTCACCAATACCTACAATATGATTTTCCGCCTCTACAGCGCGGCCACCGGCGGCGCGCCCTTGTGGGAAGAACAGTGGACCGGCTCCAACGGCGTCAAAGTCAGCGACGGCCTGTTCAACGTGATGCTGGGCAGCCTGACTCCCATCCCCCAGAGCGTTATCACCGGCAACGACACCCTCTACCTGGGCA
The DNA here is from genome assembly GCA_024278015.1 of Chloroflexota bacterium. Classification (GTDB taxonomy): domain Bacteria; phylum Chloroflexota; class Anaerolineae; order 4572-78; family 4572-78; genus JAJRUC01. The sequence continues at coordinate 1,321 of JAJRUC010000213.1, read as the reverse complement.
TCACGGTGGGGACAGATGACGAAATGTCGCCCCGGGTGCAGTTGGGGAGCGTCCCCTTCGCCGTGCAGGCGCTGACCGTGCCGGATGGGAGCATTACAGCGGCCAAGATTGCCACCGGGGTAGTCACCACTACTCACATGGCCAATGGGGCGGTGACAAACTCAAAGATAGCGTCGGGCGCATTTGACAATATATCAGTCGAACAGGCCAACGTGATAGCCAATGTGCAGTCAGTTCAGGGCGATGCTGAGATATCGGTATCGGTAGGGATTGGGCATGCGGATTTACTCGATGTGTCAGTTACAGCGCCGGCGTCGGTGACACTGAGGATTAGCTATCACTCGTTGGTTTGGAAAACTGCCGCAGCCGGTCGAACGACGATTGGAGTACGCATTGACGGGAACCCCAATACATTCCCGGATCCATCGAGCCAAGTGTTCGTGGGTACGCCCGTCTCATCATACTGGGTGCATGATAGCTCATATTTGGCCAATACGTATTTTATTGATGTTCCGGCCGGCTCACACACAGTGACGCTTGTGTTATCGAGTGGGGACAACGGCACATCCCACGCGCGGGCGTATGGTATGAGCGTGGAGATGTTACAACAACCATAAGTTAAAAGGAATAGGTGACGTATGCAGGGTGATAATCTTTGAGGAAAGATGGTAATGGAGTGACAGGGTTAAAGCAATTGCGAGGTTGCAAAAAATGGGCGACCGCCAAATCTTCGGCGGCTTTCTCAAGCCATTGTTTGGGCAGGTTGGCGCTCATACAAAACCTTTCCTTTACGGATGACCTCTTCAATGAGAAAGGGGTTCTTTTCGGCCAACATTTGGGAAAATTCGTCAGGCGTGTACACCAAAAAATCTACCCCGACCGGCGCGCGGCAGAGCAAAGCAACCTCCTTCAGTCGCTGCAAGAATGGCTTTGACGTATCTTTGATGATGACCAAATCCAGGTCGCTCCATTCTTCCACCTCGGCATTGGCCAGCGAACCGAAAAGAATGACCTTTTCCGGTTGATAACGTGTCACCAGAACCGGCAAAATCTGCGCTAAAACTTCCGTTAGTTTCGTCTGACGTTGGATATTCATGGTGAACATTATATCACGTTCTCACCGTACCTCTAAAATTGGGGGCGCGGAAAAAGCCGGGAGACATTTCCGTTTGAAAGCGAATTGGTTGCGCCATTTCGCGCTTTCAGCAGCCCGGCGGTTCGGAGATAAGGGGGGTGCGGCAGACGTGCCCATCCCTGTTGTGGAGGTGAAATTATGAAACGTACACAAGCATATCGTATGCTGGCTGTGGTTGTTGGGTTG
>JAJRUC010000212.1 GCA_024278015.1 Chloroflexota bacterium | reverse complement strand
GGCAAGGGGGGCGTTGGAAAAACCAGCCTGTCTGTAAATTTGGCGCTGGTTTTAGCCAAACGCGGCATTCGGGTGGCGCTGCTGGATGCAGATTTGGGAACCGCCAATGTCGATGTGATGTTGGGCTTGCGGCCCCGCTATCATTTGCACCATGTAATAACCGGCCAAAAATCTCTGGCAGACATCATTATTGAAGGGCCGTTTGGCTTGAAGATCATCCCCGGCGCCTCCGGCCTGCCGGATTTGGCCGATATGCCCGATGTGCAGCGCGAAATTCTGCTGCGGGCCTTGATGGCCCTTGACGGCACGGTTGACCTGCTGCTGATTGATACCGGCGCGGGGGTGGGGCGCAACGTCATTCAGTTTATTTTGGCCGCCGGCGAACTGCTGCTGGTGACTACTCCGGAACCCACTGCCATTACCGATGCCTACGCGCTGATGAAGGTGTTAGCCAGCTACCAACTGCCGGTTTCAATACGACTGGTGATTAATAACGCCGGCAGCAGCAACGAAGGTCGGGCCATCGGCAGAAAACTGAACATTGTGGCCGAACAGTTTTTGGGCCGGTCTGTAGACACCAGCGGCATTATTCCCTATGACCGCAGCGTGCAAGACGCGGTTCGCAAACAAGTGCCTTTGGTGCAGGGCAGCCCCTACTCGGCCTCGGCTATGGCTATCGGCGCGCTGGCCGAAACATTATGGAACGGCGGCCCGTTGACCGAAACCACAGGTATTTCCCGCTTCTTCAAAAAAATTATGGCTTTCCGGGCCATTATCACTGAATAAAGTTCAGGACAGGAGATTTTGAATATGTCAACTCAGAAACAGGCCGGCTGGATCCTGGATTTCAGTTTGCGAGTAGCCGTTATTATTTGTTTAAGTACGCTGGCCGTGGGTATTGTTTCCGGCGCAGACCCGCTGACGGCCTTGATGCGCAGCGGCATCGCCTTTGTTTCTTTCCTGACGTTGGGCTGGGCTGCCTCTTTGCTGTGGAACGTGCCCACCGCCCAAAAGATAGAAGCGCCCGCAGAGGCAGACGACGCCGAAGACCAGGCCGATTCTTCCGCGCCACAGACCGCAGCGGCGGCTCAATCCGCATCGGGCGGCGATAGTTAAGGCGAGTAGCTGAATGATTATGGACGAAGTCTCAAAACTCTGGCATCTTTATCTGAACAAGAAAGACCCGCAAGCCCGCGAGGCGCTGGTTTTGCAGTACGCCCCTGTGGTTAAATATGTGGTCAATCGTCTGGCTATTCGCTTGCCGCGCACTCTGGAGCAAGAAGATTTGATTAGCTATGGCATTGTGGGCCTGATTGAGGCGCTGGACCGTTTTGACCCTTCGTTTGAGGTGAAGTTTGAGACGTATGCCGTCCCCCGTATTCGGGGCCAAATCATCGATTCGCTGCGGACGCTTAATTTGTTGCCCCGCTCATCCTATCAACATGCCAGGGAAATAGAACAGGCCATTGCCGTCCTCAGCCAGGAACTGGGCCGCATGCCCCATAACGCCGAAATTGCCGACTATCTGAACCTTGAGATGGCCGACTATCATCATTGGCTGCAAGAGGCCAGTTGCGTGATTATTTCTTTGGACCGGCGGGTGCCGATGGGTAATGGCGAGGAAATGAACTTGTACGATAGCCTGGAAGATGGTCAAATTCTTACCCCGGCGGAACAAGTAGATATGGCGGAACAAAAATCGGAACTAATCAAGGCCATCGGCCGGCTTTCTGAACGCGAACAGCAATTAATTTCGCTGTATTACAACGATGGCCTGACGATGAAAGAGATAGGATGTGTTCTGGGCGTATCAGAATCCCGGATAAGCCAGATGCACACCAAAACAATGTTGCTCCTGAAACATATTATTTCAATCAACCAGAAGATCCCCCCAGCCAATTACCTTCGGAGGAACAGGTATGCTTCAGCCTACGCTGCTGCTAGTTGAAATTATCCTGGTGGGCGTGACCGGCTACTTGTTGTGGATGGTTCGCCGCACCCTGACCGAAGCGCAAAAAGATGCCGCCGAACTGATTGCTGCGGCCCAAACCAAAACGGCAGGCGTTGACCCCGTGTCGCTGAAAATGGCTCAGGATGTGAGCGTACTTTTAAATGATTTGCAACGCACCGCCGGCACTGTTCAGGCCGATTGGGTGAAGCGCCGGCAAACCATGCAATCTACCCTGGCCCGCGCCGAAGCCATAGAAGAGCGGCTGCGCGATTTGCTGGCTCAGGCAGATTCTGCCCCCGCCCCGCCCGCTGTTGCGGCGGCGACCGCCCCCCCTGTGGCAGAGGCCACCCTGGCCGACGGTTTGCAGCAGTTTCGCCAATATCTGCTCCACGCGGGCAGCCCGGAAAAAACCGTCACTCGCCGGATGGGGCATGTTACCGGCTTTGCCGCATGGTGGGGCGGGCATCGCTACGAGCAAGTCAGCCTGACCCGGCTGGGCGCCGAAAGCGTGGAGGCGTATCTTAATCATCTTAGAAACCGGAACTATCAGCCCGGCACCATCAACCGCAAGGCCAAAGCAATTTGGGCCTTCAGAAACTGGCTGAACAATATATGCCTGGCCGAAACCCCCGTTGCTTTCATCTTGCCGTCCGCTTCTGCCGGCGAACCCCAACAGCCGGAAGCCACGGTGGCTAATCGCCGCCGGATGGTTCAGCAACTGGCCCGGCAAGGCGTAGACCATCGGGAAATTGCCGCCCAAACCGGCCTGGAGCAGGAAGCGGTGCGTATTTTGTTGACCATAGGCCGAAACGATAATGGCTTGCAGGTTTGAATTTGACAATTTGGATGAATCTCCCACTATTGAGAGTAATTCGCAAACATCACCAGGGAGACAACAGAACATGAAAAAAAATCTGAAGTTAATTGCAGTTTTAGCCGGTTTGATACTTTTGGCAGTAGTGGCGATACCAGTCGGCGCCAACGGCGCACCCGTGCGGATATTTTTGAACTATCTGCCCGAATTTTCAAACTACGGCCCCAACACCGCTGCCGGCGAAGTGCAGGTGAGCATCGGCGAGGCGTGGGTTGATTTAAGCGCCGATGGCCTGCCCCCCCTCACCGGCGAAACCTACGAAGGCTGGCTGGTTGAACTCAATACCGACCGTTACATCACCGTCGGCAAATTTAACGCCGATGCCAACAACCATATCGGCTATTATGTTGAACTGAACCAATTGCCCGTAACCGACTATCGCTATTTTGTGATAACCGTTGAGCAAGACCCGGACCCCAGCCCGGACCCGGACCCCCGCATTACCCTGGCCGGCCTCTTTCCGGACCCGAAACTGGAAATTGTCAGCGTTACCGCTACGCCCACCCTGCCGCTGGTGCAACCCGGCCAAACAACCGCCGGGATAACCGGCACCACCGGCGCTTCTACCACCGAAAACGGCGCGGCGACAACCCCGACCCCCCCGCCTCCGGCCACCTTGCCGGTTACGGGTTCCGCGCGGCCTGGGGGCTGGGGGCTGGGCCTGGGGCTGGGCATTATTTTGTCGGGGCTGTTACTGGCCCGGCGTCTGAAAAGAAAAGGTTTTTCAAAATCCAGTACCACGTGAGGTAACTTTATGAACAGAGGACTGTACACCGCTGTATCGGCTATGATAACCGGCCTGGTCAGGCAAGAGGCAATTTCTCATAACCTGTCTAACGTGCGGACAACCGCCTACAAAGCCGACAGAGCCGGCCTGACCGATTTTCCGTCATTGTTGCTGACGCAGGTCAAAGACGGCCGGTCGGTGACAAGGGTGGGGCAAGCCGGCACCGGCGTTTCACTGGCCGCCATCACCACCGATTTTGAAACCGGCCCCGTCAATTTAACCGATAACCCCCTTGATTTTGCCGTGGCCGGAGAGGGATTTTTCCAGATTCAAACCGATGACGGCATCCGCTACAGCCGCGACGGGCGGTTTCATAAAGGCGCTTTGGGCCGGTTATTGACGGTTGACAACCACGTTGTGTTGGGCGCCGATGGGCCGATTACCCTGCCTGACGGCGCGGTGACGGTGAACGCAATGGGCGATATTTTTGTCGATGACGAGCTGGTAGCGCAGTTCAGTATGGTTAAATTTGAAGATAAAACCGCCTTGCAGAAAGCCGGGCAAACAATGTTCAGCGCAGACCAGGCCGCAGCACAGCCGATGGATTCGCAGGATGTGCAGGTGTATCAAGGCTATCTGGAGGGGTCAAACGTAGATCCCACCCAAATGATTACCGAAATGATGACCGTGATGCGGGCCTATCAACTTAGCCAGCGCATGGTTCAATATCAGGATGGCATTAATGGCAGGGCCGTCGGCGAATTAGGGAGGGTGTAATGAGTTCCATTTCATTGAATGCGTTGTTGCAAGTGGCCCGCACCGGCTTGCTGACCCAGCAGTTCAGCATTGAAAGCATTTCAAACAACATTGCCAATATTAATACCGTCGGCTACAAACACAGCCGGGCCGAATTTTCTGAAATTTTGAGCCGGGTTATGCAGCCGCCGCCCGCAGGAAGCAACCGCGCTGCCGGGCAGGCCGCCGGGGCCGGGCTGGCGGCCAATCAACGGCTGTTTGACCAGGGCCAGATTGAACCCACCGACCGGCCCTGGGATTTGGCTATTGTGGGCGAGGGCTTCTTTCAAATCCGGATGCCGGACGGCTCTGCCGCCTATACCCGCGACGGCGGGTTTCGGCTGGACGGCGAAGGCCGCCTGACCACCGCCGACGGCTATTACATGTCGCCGGAAATCGCCGTTCCCCCCGATGCGGAAGACGTGGTAGTGACCCCCGCCGGAGAAATTATGGTGCGCCGGCGCGGTGAAACCGAACCCCAAACCATCGCCACGTTGACCCTGGCCCGCTTTATAAACCCGGCCGGGCTGGAAAGCATAGGCGATAATCTCTACAACGCCACCGCTGCCTCCGGCGACCCCCTTGTGGCCGAACCGCAGGTGGAAGGCATGGGCCGGCTCATCAGCGGCGCGCTGGAGCAATCGAATGTGGATTTGAGCCAGGAAATGGTAGAGCTTATCTCGGCCCAACGCGCCTACTCGCTAATGACCCGCGCCCTGAAAAATTCAGACCAAATGCTTTCGCTGGTCAATCAGATGCGGGGGTAATTGCGTCAGGTTGTTCCCGTAGCATCTTCGCAGGGGCACAACACATTGTGTCCCTGTTTGTGTTTTTCCCCCCCCAATGTGTCCATTGACATACATCTTCGAAAAAATACCGCCGTTCTTTCGAAGCAAAACCTTTTTACAAAATTGCTAAAGTTTTCCGGCAGCCTGTCGATAATATATAGCAAAGGAGACCGTAACAAAGACAGAAGCAACGAGTCGTACCTTGACAAGGAGTATTGGTTTATGATAGATAAAATATCGCGTAACGTATCGGCCGGCTACGCCAGAGAGGTGCAGTCTGTTCCGGAAACCGCCAAACCGGAAGCGGCCAAAGTCCGCCCTGCCACCCCCTCAACAGAGGTGAATTTTTCTGAAGAGGCCCAGTTTTTGCAGAAGATGACGCAGGCCGCCCATAATGCGCCGGCAGTCCGGGATGATGTGGTTCAGGCCATAAAAGGCCGGATAGAAACGGGCGCCTATCAGGTTAATTACGATAAACTGGCCGAGCGAATTTTGTCGATTTTGGCGTGACAGCCGTGAGGGTTTTTATGGAACAGTTTGACTATGTGGAACAGGTAGAGCGTTTGCACGATACACTGGAAGCCGAAGCGGCGGAATATCGCCGGCTTGTTTTATTGACGGAAAATGAACGCGACGCAATTTTGCAAAACGATATAGACACCTTGAACGCTACCGTTGAGGCCAAGGAAACGCTCACCGTTCATTTGGCCCGCTGGGCGCAAAAGCGGGAATACCTGACCGCCTGTTTTGTGCGGGAATTTGGCCTGCCCGAAACCTCGACCCTGACCGACCTGCTGGCCCATTTTGAAGAAACGCTGGCCCAAAAACTGACGGCCCTCCGGGAAGAATTTATCAATTTGGTTGAACGGCTCATCACCTTGAATCATGGCAATCAATTGTTACTCCGCTCGGAACTGGTGCGGGTAGAATCCACGTTTGATTATATCGCGCGCACCGTCATCAAACCCGACGGCCATTATACGGCCCGTGGAGCCGCCACGATGCAGCCGCAACGCAAAACCGATAGTATTTTTAACTGGCAAATCTAAAAGGATAGCCTTATGACGACCATCTTCGGCAGCTTGAATACCGCCCTCCGCGCGTTGCAAACCATGCAACGCGCCGTTCAAACCACCAGCCACAATATTTCCAACGCCTCTACGCCGGGATACTCCCGGCAGCGAGTGTTGTTCAGCACCAACGACCCGTACACCGCCCCCACTGTTCTGCGCGATGTTTCTGCCGGGCAGGTGGGCACCGGCGTGCAGGCCAGCGCCATTCGCCGCTATCGTTCCGGTTTTCTGGATAGCCAGATTCGCAACGAAATGTGGACAACCAAAAGCTGGGATGTTCGGCTGGATACCCTGCGGCAAATAGAGGTGGCCCTTAACGAACCGTCGGAGACGGCCCTCAATTCGCAAATGAGTACCTTTTGGGCCTCATGGCAAAATCTGGCTGCCACGCCGGACAGCGCCGCCGCCAGAGCGCGCGTGGCCGAGACAGCCGGCGAGATTGCCGCTTCTTTCAGAGACACCCATCGCCAATTAACAGACCTGCAAACCGACCTGGACCATCGCATTACCGGGCAGGTTGACACCATCAACGGCCTGGCCTATCGCATTGCCGAACTCAACCAGAAAATTACCTATGTCGATGCCGTTGGTCAGCAGCCCAACGACCTGCGCGATGAACGCGATAAACTGCTCACCGACCTGTCTGCAATGATAAATGTCAGGGTTTTTGAGACGGACAACTGCGCGGTTACGGTCAGTTTGGGCGGCAAATTACTGGTGATGGACCACGTTGTTTCCGAGCTGGCGGCGGTCCCGGACGATACCAACCAATTGCAAAACAAGGTGGTGTGGGCCAATACCGGCAAGACCGTCATCGTTGGGCAGGTTCGGCTGGAAGGGGGACTCTCTGCCCTGGCCCCCGAAAGGCTGGGCGGTAAACTGGGCGGCGCCCTGGTAGCCAGAGACCTTGTCATTGCCGATAAAATGACCATGCTCGATGAAATGGCGAACACCCTGATTGGCGCGGTGAACGGCCTGCACCAAACCGGCTATGGCCTGAACAATGCCACCGGCGGCGCCATGACCGCTTCGCCGGTTCCCGGCACTGTCGATGGCTTCTCGCTGGTTGTTCCCTGGGCCGGTCAAACCGGCCTGGCCGCCGGCGACTTTGCCGTGGAAATCAGGGATAACAACAATGTGCTGGAGTTTCGGCTGGTGGACGCCGCCGGAAACCCCGTTGCCATTAACGACGCCACCACCCCGGACCCGGACCAAACCGTCACCGCCGGCTGGCAGGCGTTGAGCCTGGTGCAGGGCACTACCTTCGATACCGGGCGGGGCGTAGCTGTAGATTTCGGCACCGCCACCGACCACGCCGTCTTAACGCCCAATACCAATTCCAACGTGACCGGCTTCAGCACCGGCGGCGTTTTATCGAACCTGACTGAACTGACCAGCGGCCGCTATTACGTGGAAGTGAACGGCGGCAACCAGTTTCGGGTAGTGATGGACGACGGCGCCGGCGGCACGTTGCCCGTGGATGTGCTGGATGCCGCCGCCGGAAACGGCTCAACCACCACCGGCTGGCAAAACATCACTCCCTCTTCCACCTTCGATACCGGCCGGGGCATTGCCTTTACCTTTGGCGCCGGGCCGGCTTTTACCGCCACCTATCTGAACGACGGCGGGGCCACTCCGCAGCCGGCCAATATCCGGTACGATGCCCGCAATGTGCAGGTGGGCAGTTTGAACAACGGCGCGGCCACCGTGGCCTTCGGCAACTTCTTCAGCGGCTTTGGGGCGGGCAGCATTGCCTTAAGCGATTACATCAGCGCCGATTTTAACCGCATTGCCACCGCCGCCGGCCCGGATTCCCCCGGCGACGGTTCGGTGGCTTTGCAAATGTACCAGCTTTCACAGGCCACGTTGATGAACGGCGGCACGGCCACCATTCAGGATTACTATCGGGCCGAAATTGGCTCTTTGGGGCAAGAAACCCGACACGCCGATATTATGAGCGAAAATCACAGCTTGCTGATTGACCATTTGACCACCCGCCAGGAAGAAATCTCCGGCGTTTCCATCGATGAAGAATCCGTTTATTTGGTGGAATATCAGCGCACCTACCAGGCCGCTGCGCGGGTGATGACCACCGTAGACGAAATGCTTGAAAAAGTCATCAACGGTATGGGGTTGGTGGGCCGCTAAAACTTACTGACCGATTAACCGATTAGCAGGAGCAAACCAATGCGCGTAACCCAAAACATCCTTCAAAAAATCGCCATCGACGGCATGCAGACCAACTTGCTGCGGCTTTCCAAAGTGCAGAAAAAAGCCATCACCGGCAAGCGGATTTCAACGCCGGAGGACGACCCCTTCGCCGTTGAGCAAGCCCTGGGCTTTCGGAATCGCCTTGAAACGGGCGAGACCGCGCTGAAAAATATCAGCCTCAGCCAGAATTGGCTTTTCGCCACCGATAAATCGCTTGACGACATGGTGGGCTTGCTTACCCGCGCCCAATCGCTGGCCCTGAAAGGGGCCAACGACACCCTGGGGCCGGATGAACGCGCTTCAGTGGCAGTTGAAGTGGACGGTCTGCTTCAGCAGGCCGTGGCTATAGGCAACAGCCGGCAGGGCGACCACTATCTGTTTGCCGGCTTCAAGTTTGATGTTGCCCCCTTTAAAGCCGTTTACACCGGCAACGAAATTACCGCCGTTGATTATTGGGGCGATAACGGCGATATGCTGCGCGAAGCAGAGCAGGGCACCCAAATTTCCATCAACATTACCGGCGATGTGTCTGCCGACGCCGCCACCGGCACGCCCGGCCATCACCCCCTGAACGATGTCTTCGACACGCTTGTTAATTTGCGGGACGCCCTCAAGGCCACCCCCTTTGTGCATAACGATGTTTCGGTGGCCCTGGACAACGTCAAAACCAATATGGACAACTTGCTGAATTTGCGGGCCGCCATCGGCACCAAAGAAAGCCGGCTGGAAACCACCTCCAGACGGATTGAGGATTTGCAGGTGGGGCTGAACAAACTCTTGTCTGATGCGGAGGACGCCGATATGGCAGAAGTCATCACTGAACTGCAACAGCGTCAATTTGTGTACGAATCGGCGTTAAATGTAAATGCCAAAGTTATCAGCATGTCGCTGCTTGATTTTCTGAGGTAGACCGGTGCGCTTTGCGGGCCTGACCGGCTGCGGGCCGGGTTTTTTGATAATTGATGCCGGCCTGACGATGACCTGTGCAGACACCGAAACGAAGTTCGGTGTCCTGTTTTTTAAGGCCAGGATATTTACGTATTTTTTACTTCTTCTTCACCTCAAGTTTATTCAAAAATGACGGTGAATGTGATAGAGTACTCAATAGGGAGTAATGTTGGTTCGCTAAAAACAGATTTGTGAAAAATTGCGGCTCTATTCGGCCCATATTATCGTTAAAGAGGAATGATATGGAAAAAGAAATTGATTTAACAGGTCTGCTGGGAGATGAAAGCCCATCGCTTGAATTTCCATCCGGCTTGATAGGCATTGAAGAATGGACAAAATTCGTGGTTATCTCTCATCCGGAAGCCGGTCCGCTGAAGTTGTTGCAATCGCTGGAAGATAACCGGTTTTCATTGATTTTGGCTAATCCCACCGATATAGACCCGGCGTATCGGGCCAGGATTTCTGCCCCGGATGCCGAGGCGCTCCGCTATGCCGGAGACTTGCGGCTGGATAAAGCCGATGACCTGGATGTCTATTGTATTCTGTCCGTGCAAGAGGAACCATTCAAGGTGACGGCCAATTTTTTAGGGCCGGTGGTTATTAATTGGGCCGCCAAACTTGGCCGCCAGATTATCCTGGCCGATTCCAGCTACAATCCTCGTCACCTGGTTGCCGCTGTCGCCCAGAAACAGAACGGGGGTGCGTAGTGCTTGTTTTGGGCCGAAAGAACAACGAGAGCATCATCATTGACGATAATATTGTGGTCACTATCCTGGCCGTTGAGGGCGACAGGGTGAAAATCGGGATTCAAGCCCCGCCCCGGATTTCTATCTTGCGACAGGAATTGTACGACAGCGTTAAATCAGAAAACCTGCGCGCTGTTCGACGCGCCACAGACAACAACGAACAGCTGCTTTCTTCCTTGCAACAATTGTTCAAGCCCAAAGATGGTCAGCCGGGCTGACGGGAATTGTAATTGTATCCGGCGCCGATTCAGTTACCGGCAGGTAGCCGTCCGTTTTCAGCAAGCGGTTGTTTGTTTTGAAGTTGAAGGCTGACCGCTATTTTCAAAGGAGTTATCGCCTTAAAAGTATGAATACAAACAAGCGATTATATACCCCGTTATTAATAGCCTTGATTGTTGTGACCAGTGTCGCCGGCGCCGGCTGCACCCTGGTCATCGAGAAACCGGGCCATATCACCCCGTCTGCTGAAGCGGCAGCCACCAGCGCCGATGTTGGGGTGAAGGACGGGCAGCCGTCTGCCGAAACAAAAGGGGAAACCGGCAAGGTAAAACCTACCGCCGAAGCGATGACCGCCGTGCCCGCCGTGTTGACGCCCACCGTGGTGACGTTGCCCGCCACCCAAACCGCCACCCAAACCCCTACCCTGACGATTTTTCCCACTTCGACAGCCGTTGCCACGCCCACGCCCCTCGCTACGGCCACGCCTGTAATTATGCAATATGTGGTGCAATACAAAGACACGCTCTCAAAACTTGCCAGACAATACGGCTCTACGGTTGAAATATTGGCCGCGTACAACCACATTCCTGACCCCAACCTGATTATTGTGGGCCAGGTGTTGTTAATTCCGCAGGGAGGCAACGGGGCGGTGATGACCTCCACCCCCGCGCCAAACGCGACAGCCACCCCCAACCCTTCAATGCCGGGTACATTTACGCCCACGCCCTTCCCCACGTCTACCCCCCTGCCCACCTCTACGCCGTTACCCACATCTACCCCGGCCGCCACACCTTCGCCGGTGCCCACGCCCACCTATACACCCACGCCCACCAAAACGCCCACCGTTACCAATACGCCTACGCCGGTACCCACCGTTACGCTGTACCCCACCAGCACATCGTATCCCACCAATACGCCGTTGCCCACCAACACGCCCAATGCAGCTACGCCCTACCCCACCGCTACGCTGTATCCCACCTATACGCCGTATCCCAATCCAACGTACACCCCTCAGCCGACTTATACCCCGTTTCCAACCTACACCCCGTATCCCACCACCCCCACCGTCGAAACTACCGGAACATTGACGCCCACGGCCACGTTGTTGCCGGACCAAACGCCTACGGTCACTGCCACACCTACCGAAACGCCGACCGTCACCCCCACGGCCACTTCCGCCACCGAACCGACGGCGACGCCAACACCCATCAAGTGAGGTTGCAAGCAAAAAGTTGAATGAACGAACATGGCGCAACAAAACAAACGCATATAGCTAAACGCAAGTTCCAAAATTATCCTGCCTGGAAATCTGCTTTCCGGGTGGGTTTTGCCCTGTTTGCGGCAATTTTTTTGCTGGGGCTTTTGATGCTGGCGTTGGCGCTGCCGGTTAACGCGCTGGAGGTAATTCAAATCTCCAAAACGGTTTCAGCCTGGCAGGTGCAGGCAGGCGACCGGTTTACCTATACCATCGCCGTAAAAAATAACGGCGGTACCAGCGTGAATATTGATGTTATCACCGATGTGATTCCCGCCGGGGCAACCGTGGTTAATTGGGGCAGCGGCACCGTAGTCAACAATGCCATCGTCTGGTACAATATCCCCATTATTTCCGGAAATACCATTACCCGCGCCTTTGTCGTCACTGCTTCACAGGCGATGGACGTTGTCAACGATAACTATGCCGCCAAATCAAGCAGTTTGCTTGTCACCGGCCTGCCGGTAACGACCACCATTTTGCCCGGCCCGCCCACCCAGGTCACCATTCAGGCCAACCCCAACCCCGTCTCCGTCGAAGCGACTTCGGTATTGACCTTTGCCCTGGCCGACAACTTCGGCAATGCGGTCACAAACACCACGTCCATCACCATCACCTTCAACAAAGGCTTCATTGACGGCCAACCCGCCGGCACCGAAATTGTGACCGGCACCGTAAACGGCTACGTCATCGCCGCCATCACCGATACGGTCATCGGCACGGCCCGCATTACCGCCACGGCGGGGGGCTACGCCAATGCCCTTGATGTTGAATTTCAGGCCGGCGCGCCCTGGTCGATGACGGTGAATTTATCCGGCAGCGCCATTACCGCCAACAATATTGAAACGGCGGCCATCACCGCCACCGTGTTCGATAAAAACAGCAATCGCGTGCCCGGCCGGAGCATCACGTTTACCACCAATCTGGGCGCGTTGTCCGCCGACGCCGCCACCAATACCGCCGGGCAAGCGTTTGCCGCGCTGAAAGGAACCGTGGCCGGTACGGCGGCCCTCACCATTACCGCCGGAACCGTGACCTCCGTCACCCACATTTACCTTTCCGCCGGGCCGCCCGACCACCTGCTCATCAGCGCCAATCCGGCGGCCATTACCGCCAACAATACCAGCACCAGCGCAATTTCGCTTGTTATTGAAGATTTGTACAATAATCGCGTCGATGAGCCGGTTTTGATAACACTGACCACCGACCTGGGAACCTTCGATGGCGGCGGCCAGACCCACGCCGAAACCACCGCCACCGGCAACGTGCAAATCGGCTTGCACGCCGGCACGCAAACCGGCAGCGCTCATGTGCTGGCCCAAACCGGGCCGTCGCTGGGGCTGCAAACTTACGTTGATGTGCCCTTTAATCCCGGCCCCGCCGACCACGTGAGTCTGGTCATCAATCCGGCCCGGCTTTTTGCCAACGGCGTAACCACCGCCCGCATCACCGCCACTGTTGACGATTTTTACGACAATCCGGTCAATGTCCTGAAAACCGTCAACTTCGCCACGCAGGTTGGGGCATTATCCGTCAATTCCGTCGATACCGGGAACGGCGTAGCCACCGCCACCCTGCAAAGCACGCTCGACATTACCACCACTATCGTCACTGCCACCGTAACCGGCCTGGCCCCCGCCACCGGAACCGTCGATTTTGTGGTGGGCGACCCCACCGGCGTGACCATCGCCACCCTGCCCGTCGCCACCGCGCCCATTACCGTGGGCGTGCCGGTAATCTTGACCGCCACCGTCACCGATGCGGTGGGGCATGTGGTCCCCTTTGTGCCGATAACCGTCACCAGTTTTTACGGCCAAATTTGGCCGTCCAATTCTGATAATACCGATTCCGGCGGCAGGCTTGTTCGCACCCTGGTTGTGACCCGCGCCGAAAATGACAGCGTGGAAGTGTACAATCAGAAAGGTATCTATTTGGGCGGCAAGGCCATCGCCTTCAAATCCGATGTTCCCTCGCAAGCCGTGCTGACCGCCTTCCCAACCGAGCTTTTTGCCGATGGCGCCTCCACCGCCACCATCACCGCCACCATCTCGGACCGCTTCGGCAACCCGGTTTCCGGCTACACGCCCGTTTTCTCTGCCGATAAAGGAACCATCGCCGGCAACGGCCCCACCGATGCCGGCGGCGTTGCCACCGCCGTGTTGACTTCCACCACCACGCTGGAGACCGCCCTTGTCACCGTTTCCGGCCTGACCACCGTCACCACCGTGTCCATCAATTTTGTGGCCGGCGACCCCAGCGTGGCCGCGCTGCGCGTGGTGCCCAACACCGTTACCGCCGGCGATTATGTGACCCTGTACATCACCGTCACAGACAGCATCTCCCACCCCATCCCCAACCGAAGCTATCCGGTAACGCAAACCGTGGCCCTGAACCCCGGCTGGCAGGGACAGTTCACCTGCGGCGCATCAGACGCCAACGGTATGTTGACCTGCGCCGGCCAGGTTTTAACCCAAAGCCTGCACCCGACGGTGACCGTCAACGGCATTTTGGCCCAGGGCGATACCATCACCGTCAGCCCGGCGGCGCTGGACCATATTGCCCTGGACCCCATGAGCCACAGTACGCTTTCGGCAGTGCCGGTGCAATCCGGCGTACCTTTCACCTTTACCGCCAGGCCGGTAGACCGGTTTGGCAATGTGCGGAATGACTCGGTCAGTTGGGGCCTCCCCATCAGTTTTGACGGAACGGCCACCGGCGTGATGGTTGATGGCGTATTTACCGGCCAAAAAGCGGGGTTGATGCTGTTGAATGTGTCCGCCGGCAGCGCATCTGAATTTACCTTTGTAGAAATTGAACCCGGTTTGCCCCAACAAGCCTTCATTCAGGTTGACCCCAATATCGTGCCCGCCGATAACGGCTCGCAGGCCGCCATTACCGCGCAAGTGCTGGACAGCTATCAAAATCCGGTGGGCGCGGGCTACAACGTCAGCGTCTCCGCTGCGGCGGGGACGGTGGAAGGCAGCGGCCTGACCGACACGGCCGGCAAGGTTTATCGCACCATCAAATCGAGCGTGGCCGGCACCATCACCCTGACCGCCACCGATGTGGCCCGCAGCCTGACTTTAATCCCAACCGCCGGCAGCGAAACGAGCGTGCTGTTTACGCCCGGCACGCCCGACCACGCCATCATTTCCGTGGCCCCGTTTTCGGCCACCTATTCCACATGGTTCCCCGTAACCAACACCCTGCAACTGCACGCCAACGGCTTCGACCAGGCGGTTATCACCATTACCGTTGAAGACGCGCTTAACAACGCCGTGGCCGCCAATTATCTGATTGGCGTCAGCGCCTGGCCCGACACCCTCGGCGGGGGGGGCAAAACCAACGCCGACGGCATCATCACCCGCACCCTGACCGCCCCCCTGGTGGCAGGCACCGCCGCCCTGACCCTGACCTACGGCGGCCTGCCCCTGCCGGTGGTGAGCGGCCAAAGCGATACCCTGGAATTTATTGTGACTATTCTGGCTTCGCTGGAAATTGCCCCCACCGGCCCCATTACCCTGCGGGTGAACAGCCCCACCAACTTCACCGCCAACGGCTTCGATGTGGCCCACGCCCCCATCCCGCCCGGTCGATTGACCTATGCCTGGTCGGTTGCCCCTTCCGGGGTGGGCAACGGTCAACTGAACGGCAGTATCAACAACCCGCAAGTGACGTTTATCGGCACAGAAGCGGGCGCAGACCCGGTGGGCCTGACCGTTGTCTCTACCGACCCGCTGCCGCCCGGCGGTTTCCAGTTCACTTCAATAGACATCACGGTCATCCCCGGCCCGCCGGTGACGGCCACGCTGGCTGTCTCGCCGTCCGGCATTGTCGTTGGGGCCACGCCCGTTACCTTCACCCTGACCAGTTTGCTGGACCGGTACAACAATCCGGCGGTAAAAGGGGAAGCGATTACCTTGACCGTCGAAACGTTGCCCACCCCCCTGACCCTGACCGGCGCGGTTTCGGGCGGACAGGTGGTGGTTGCCACGCCGCCTGTCACTCAGGCCGGTACGTTCACCGTTTCGGCTACCAGCCAGGCCGGGCAAATGGCCCTGCTTGGTCAAAATTCCGTCACGCTGCTGCCCGGCCCCCCGGCCCAGGTGGAAGTTTTGTTCGCCACCCCGCCGAATATTGTGGCCGACGGAACCAGTTCCGGCGCGGTGGCTGTGCAGATACAAGACCAGTACGGCAACCACTTGCCGGCGGGCCACAGCCCCACCGTCACCGCCACCCTGGGTACGCTCTCCGGCTGCGGCTCCACCGATGCGCTGGGCATCATCACCTGCACCCTGACGGCTGATTACAGTCTGGGGCAATCCCGCTTGTGGGTGGACGGGTTCGCCACTACCGGCCCGACCATCGGGTTTGTGCCGGGCAGCCCCTATCGGGCCGTGTTGACCCTCGGCCAAACGACGCTGGTGGCGGGCGGCACCGATATTGGCGGCCCCAACACCAGCACGCAAGCGGTGTTCGCCGTTTTTGATGCATGGAATCATCCCGTGGCCGACGGCGAAGTCATCACCCCGTCGCTCAATCCGCCGTTGGGCCTGTTCACCGGCTCGCTGCTCAGCGCCGCCGGCCGGGTGACGGTCACGCTGGTTTCCAGCGTGACCGTGGGCGTTGCTGCGGTGCAAGGCGCCGGCTTGACCACCCTGACCGGCGATACCGGTGTGACCATCAACCCCGCCCCGCCGGAACTGGTTTTGGCGCGCGCCGGGACGTTATCGTCTACCGTCAGTTTGACCCAATCCACGGCCCTGACCTTCACCCTGACCGACCGCTACGGCAATATTGTGCCGCCCACTGCCGTCACCGTCACGGCCACGCCGGGCGTATTTGATGCCGCCGGCCCCACCGTGCTGAAAACATCGGCGGCGGGCACGGGTAAATTTTACGCGGCCATCACCTCTACCGTGGCCGGCACCGAAACCTTCGCCCTGCAAACCGTGACTTCGACTTTGAGCGTTGACCCCGCTTCGGATGTGCTGGTCTTTTGGCCCGATGCGCCGCAGCAACTCACCCTCGATAATCCGGCCGGGCCGTACACAGCCCGGGCCGGTATCCCGTTCACCATTTCGGTCAGCAGCCGGGACCGCTTCGGCAACCCCGTTGACCCGTGGGACCAATCGTTGCTCTACAACTGGAGCCAGAGCGCCAACAGCCCCGATTTGCCCGGCTACGGCATCCTCAGCTCGCTGGATCCGCAAGACCGGGTGATGCAATTTTTGCCGAAGCTGGTTGGCGCCAACAATATTACGGCCTTTGGCGGGGTGGGCAATGTAACCCTGGCAGTTGCGGTGCAGCCCGGTATTCCGCAACGGGCCACGGTGGCCGTGACCCCCACCGCCGTGCTGGTTGAATTGCCGGACGCTTTCGGCGCGCCGGTTTCCACGCCCTTCACCGTCTCCATCACCGACATTCTGGATTCCAACGGCAACCCCGTCAGCAGCGGAGTGTTGACCGTCACCGTTGATTCCGCGCCGCCGCTGGCGCTGACCGGCACCATTGCGGGCGGGCGGGTTGACCTGCCCTTTGAAACCAACACCCACGCCGGAACCCACGCCATCGTTGTAACAGGCGAAGGCAATACCCTGGCTTTAAGCGGCGACACGTCCGTTAAATTTGTGGCCGGGCCGCCGTACCGGGCCTATGTTAATGCCGCCGATGCCCAGCTGCCCGCCGACGGGGCAAGCACCACCGCGCTGATTGTGACTGTCAGAGACTATAATTTCAATCTGGTGGAAGACAATATTCCCATTACGGTTACAGCCTACAATCAGGATACGGGCCTGCCCCTGAGCGTGACGGGCATCGGCGATACCGTATCCGGGCAGGTGAGCCGGCTGCTGACGGCCCCCAACGAGCTGGGGACAGGCATCTTTGTGGTGGCCGGCCCGGACGGGCCGCTGCTGCTCAGCTACGGCTCTGAAACCGTCAATTTTGTGGTTGATACCCCGGCGGACGCCTGGGTGCAGGCTTCGCCGTCGGCGCTGATACCGGCAGATGGCGTGAGCCACGCCGATGTGCAAATTACTATCACAGACCGGGTGGGGCATATTGTCACCACCGGCCAAACCACTGTGCTGACCGTGACGCGGGGGGCGATAGTGCCCACCACTACCACCCCCACCGCCGGGGTGCTGAACGCTGTCTTTTACGCCGATACTACCGTCGGCGACGCCGGCTTGCAGGTGAATTACAACGGTATTCCCTTGACCATCAAGGCGGACGGGCTGCAACAGGTTTCCGGTGTGCCGGTTTCGGCCACGATGCAGGTTTCTGCCACCACCTTGCGCGTAGATACCGCCGACCAGTCGGCCTTGACCATCACCCTGTACGATGACCGGAACCGGCGCATTGTAGACGGCTCTGTGGTGACTGTCACCACTTCGATTGGGGGGCTGGTGCCGAATACGGCTGCCACCGTCAACGGGGTGGTGACGCGGGTGTTGACCCCGGCCTTCACGATGGGCGTGGTGGAATTTACCTTTACCGTGCAAATGCCCTGGGGAGAGGCCGTTACGCTGCGGCCCGCCGCCGCGCCCACCATCCAGATTATCCCCGGCGATTTGGCCGGCATTGCCATTACCCCGCCCGGCCCCCTGAACCTGACCGCCGGAGAGAGCGTGCAACTGCAAGCCATCGGCTACGATGCCCACGGCAACGACATCGGCCTGACCACCTTTAGCTGGAAGAAGTGGTCCGGTTACGGCAATGGCGTATTTTCCAGCACGATGGAATCGTTTGTGGATAATATCGACGGGCCGGTGACGCTCATCGGTACGGTTAGCGGGCCGGTGGGTATTAAGGCCTATGTGGGCACCATTTACAGCCCCATGCTCAACGTAACCGTGCAGCCGGGCGCGCCGGCCACGGCCACGGTTAAGGCCAGTCCCAAAATTATTGCCTCCGGCGGCGAATCAAGCCAACTGGTCATCACCATAAAAGATACCTACGGCAATCTCATTGACGATAGCGCGTCGGTGCGCATTGTCAGCGACCTGGATACCTTGCTGGGCGATGCCCCGGTGCTGCACGGCGTGACCACGCGCACGCTTGTTTCCGGGCAGTATTACGGCGTGGCTCATGTGTACATCAACAATTTGTAAGCCGGCGGCGATAAAGTGACCATCGCCCCCCGCGCGCGGGTGACGGCTTTTCCGGGCCAACTGATTGCCGACGGCGCAAGCAAAGCCGAACTGACCATCGAAATGCTGGACATCAACGGCAACGTGGTGACAGACACCGTTAATCCGGTTATCACCGCCACTTTGGGGGCGCTTACCGGCAGCGGCGGCCCTCAAAATGGCGTGTTGACCCGCACCCTGCAAGCCTCTACCACGGTGGGCCTGGCCCAAATATACGTCGATGGCACTGTGGCGGAAGGAAGTGTGCCGATGGTGGCCGGCACGCCGGCAATGGCCGCTGTGGTCGCTGCCCCGTCTGTCTTGCCCGCCGATGGCGTCAGCACCTCAAGCCTGACCATCTCGCTTTTTGATGACTACGGCCACAGCCTGACCAGCACCGGCGCGCTGACCGTGAGCGCCTCGCACAGTCAGATTATCGGCTGTCAGGCTGCCTCAACCTGGCCGGCCACGTGCGCTCTTTCGGCCACCACCAGCCCCGGTCTGGCTGCAATTTCGGTGGGCGGGCTGGTCATCACCGGCGATGCGTACATCCATTTTCTGGATATGAACGGCGGCCTGCTGAACGGCGGCTTCGAGGCCACCGGCCTGACAGGCTGGGCCGCCGGAAACACCGTCCTTCCGGCCGGCGGCTCGCTGGCCCTGCCCGATTTATATTACCAGACCACCTTGCTCGCCGGCGATACCGTTGACGGCATCGGCGTCTTGCCGCTGGAAGGCAGTCGTATGGTGCGGCTGGGGGCCACCACCGCCGACAACACCGCCCACCAAATCAGTGAAGCCTGGGTTAGCCAGCCGGTTTACGTCCCCGCCGATACCGTCACCCAGCTTTCGTTCCGGTATCGCATTTTAAGCTACGATTTGGCGATTGGCTCCGAAAATAACGGCTTCCAGGAATACGACCCCTTCGAGGTTTACATCGACGGTCAGGAAAAATTTCAGGATGGCCTGATTTACAGCGACGAATGGTATTACGGCTGGTACACCCAAAACCCGTCTGCGCCGCAAGATTTGGGCTGGCGGCGCAAGGTTCTGGATTTAACGCCCTACGCCGGTCAGGTGGTGAACCTGGAATTCAGAATGTCCAATCGGGCTTATGCGGTGGATAACACCTGGCTCTATCTGGATAAT
Source organism: Chloroflexota bacterium (assembly GCA_024278015.1). Taxonomy (GTDB): domain Bacteria; phylum Chloroflexota; class Anaerolineae; order 4572-78; family 4572-78; genus JAJRUC01. The sequence continues at coordinate 1,919 of JAJRUC010000212.1, read as the reverse complement.
GTGGCAGTCGGGCCGATGCTGCACGCTGCCATCACCGTTGATGCGCCCGGCCGGGTGCGCCGGCCGCAAACTGCGGCCCAGGTGCCGGTGTTGCGCTCAAATGGGACCGACACCGCCACCCTGACCATCAATATCAAGGACGATTTTGGACACGTGCTGCCCACTAGCCGGCCCTTGACCGTAACCACCAGCCACAGCGCCTTGCCTGGCTGCGCCGGGGTGCAAACCTGGCCGGCCACATGCGTCCTGTCTGCCACCAAAACCGCCGGCAAAGCCGTCTTTTCGATTGAAGGCTGGGACATCACCGGCGATGCTACGGTGTACTTTGCCGGCGATGTGCGCGATAATGATTTTGAGGTTGCGGCCCTGGATAACTGGTTTGCGGGCAAGGTGATAACCCTCACCGGCGCGGCCGATTTACCGCCGTACACCGTCACCCTCAAAAGCAGCGATACCGTCGACGGCATTGCCGTCACCCCGCCGGGGGGCAGCGGCATGGTGCGCCTGGGGGCCACCGATGACCAGAACTTGCTGTATAATCAACCCCACCAAACCAGCGAGGTTTCTATCTGGCAGCCGATTTACATTCCGCCGGGCACAACGCAGCTTTCGTTTATGTACCGGCTGTTAAGTTACGATGTGGCGCTGGGGGCTTATGGTGAATATGACCCGTTTGAAGTTTATATCAACGGTCAGGAAGTGTGGCAGGCCGGCTACGAATGGTCGGCGGCGTGGCAAACGTGGTATGAATCCGGCCCGACGATGCCCAAAGACATGGGCTGGCAAACGGCCTATTTGGGCTTAAGCCAACACGGCGGAGAGATTGTTACCCTCGAGTTCCGGGTTTCCAATCGGCGGGCGGCGATTGATGATACATGGGTGTATCTGGACCGGCTTCAGTTGACCAACGTGCCGGTGTATTATGTCTATATGCCGCTGGTGCAAAAGTAGGGGCACAATGCGTTGTGCCCCTGCGGGTATATATGCAAATTTTTGCGCTCACGACGGATTACTGGTCGGCGTGTAGCGGCACTTTGACAATGGCCGTTGCGCCCCGCCCGCGCGGGTTGTTGACCAGTTCGATGCTGCCCTGATGCCGTTTGACGATGTTGCGGCAAATATACAACCCCAGCCCCGGCCCCTGGCCCGGCGATTTGGTGGTGAAAAACGGCAGGAACAGGCGGCTCATATTCTCCGGCGGAATACCTGCCCCGTTATCAGTAATGCGTACTTCAACAAAATCGTCAGCGGCACTGCGGACGCTGATGGTAATCAGGCCGGGGTCTTCGGCCCGGTCAATGGCGTCGCGGGCATTAAGAATTAAATTCATCCACAGCAGCTTCAAATGACTGGCGCTGGCCGTCAAGGTGGGAATGTTCCCAAAATCCTTTTTGAGTTCAATATGGCTTTTGCGCAAGGGCGCGGCAATTAACACCAACGCATCTTCAATGGTGGTTTCAATTTCGGTTTGATACCATTCATACGTTTCTTGCGTCGAAAAATCGAGCAGATTCTGAATAATGTGCCGAATCCGCATACCGGCCTTCAAAATATATTCAAGCGCTTCGTAATCGGGGTTGGTGGGGTCAATATCCAGTTGCATCACCTGGGTGTTGGCAATAATCACCGTCAGCGGATTGTTGACTTCGTGGGCAATGCTGGAGGCCAACTGGCCGATTGAAGCCAGGTTGGCCGAGCGGAACAGGGTGGCCTGCAATTGCCGCTTTTCGGAAACATCCTGGGCAAAGATAATAACCTGATTGACCGTTTTTTGGCTGGTAAAGATGGGGTAGGTGTGTACATCGCGGTCGGTAAAGGGGCCGCGCCCGGTTGCGCTGAGTTTGTTGTAGCTCAGGCGCGTGCTTTCCCAGCCGATGCCCTTGCCAGCGCTGAACGTATCTTCAATAATTTGGGCCAGC
>JAJRUC010000211.1 GCA_024278015.1 Chloroflexota bacterium | reverse complement strand
GAGGGAATTTCCCCCCTCTGTGAGGGCGCGAAGCGGTTTCTTCATCAGGGATTAAGGGGGGAGCAACTACAACTTCATCGGCTTGTTGTTTGACAATGAGTGCCACAAGTATTTTACGGATAGACACTTAATCGGAGGCGGTTGGCCCGATTTTGTAGATATTTTGCCAGGGACGATACCGGCTGAAAATGGTGTCCTGATGGAGGATGGTCTCTCCCTGTTTAACCGTCCGCTGAATGGTTATGTCTACGCCGTCTTTGGCCCAGTCAACCTGTTTGATTTCGCCCGGCTTGAGCGACGGGTCTTCCTGCCAAATATCCGGGCCGTGCGGCTGCACGTTGCTTTGGACAGGGTCAGAAACGATGACCGTGCGGCCCGTCGGTGCGCCGTAAAATCGAAAGGCCACGGTGCCTGCCTTCAAATCGGTTTCGGTTTGAATGAGCAGGTAGGAAGCGGTATCGTTTTTGAATTTGAAATCAACCGTGGGCGAGTAGATGGTTGCATCCAGGCCGGGCACGCTGCCCGTCTCGTACCAGCCCACCCGATAGCCGTGCGCCCAGCGTTCCACCAGTTCGTATCCCCCGAAGAAGGCCGCCCGAAAGGCCGTGGTGCTAACCTGACACACGCCGCCGCCAATGCCCACGGCGGTGCGGTCGCCCTGAATAATGAGCGATTCCACAAAGCCGTTCCCGGCGGTCACATCGCCCAAATGCTCATTAAACGAAAATATTCCGCCGGGCGGCACAACCAGGCCATGAAATTTGGAGGCTGACACCTGAATGTTCTGCATCCGCTCGGCAGACGAGCCTTTGAAGTAGGTCGTCGCTTCGTTAATCAGGTCGGTAATGCCCAGTTCAGCCGGATTTTCAGAAGAGACCGCCGGAACCTCAACAATAACCGGCAAGGCCCAGGTGTGCTGTTGGGGCGTTTTGAGCATATCCTCGGCCAGCAGCACGGCATCGGCCACATCCAGGGTGTAGCCGGTTTGGCTTTGGATGATGGGGGTCAGGCGTTTGGTTTTTTCATCGAAGGTGAACCATGCATCAATGGGAGACTGGTCGATTTCCAGCGACAGGCCGTGGAAGTACGCGGCCAGCGCGGCCTGATTAAGGGCCAGCGTTATTTGCCCGCTGCCGGCGGGGGCCGGGTCGGCAGAGATTGCCAGCATCGCGGCCAGTTGCTCCGGCGAAAGTGTCCAGCTTTGGTCGTTGAAGGTGAAGGTCTGCGGGCCGCTTAGCAGGGCGGCCAGGGTTTGGCGGGCCGGCTCTGCCTGCGTGACCGCCGGGGTGGCGCGCTGAATGACCAGCGGCACAGCATCTGCGCTTTTGGATAAAACGGCTTGCCGAATTTTCTCTCTGGTGGCCTCAATATCAAGCGTTTGGCCGGTTTGGGCCGGGATGACCTCCAGACTCAAATCCGGGTGCAAAATCAGGCGGGCATCCTGGGCGGGGCGATTGATATTTTGAGCAATGGACAGCAATACAGTGTTGGCCGGGCCGGAATTGAAGCCAATTTGTGGTACAATAGAAGTGGGCCGGTTTAACAGGCGCAGTTGTGTTTTTAAATCGACTAAAAACGGCCCTTGCCGGCCAACGGCAAAGGCGGCGGCCACGGTTTGCGCTTCGTCAGTGGTGGCGCCCAGTTCTGCGGCGGTGAAGGTGTAAGCCATGCCGTCGGCTTGCAGGGTAAGCGGGCGCCGGCGCAACTGGGCGGCCTGGGCGCCGACCAGCGTTTGCAGGCCGGTCTCATCAATTTGGCTAATATCGAAGCCGCCCAGTTGCACGCCCGGATAAACCCGGTACAAAAAATAAACCTGGTATGTGAGCAGGGCAAAAATAACCACCACCAAAAAACTTCCGCCGGTGATAATTAATGCCAGCAGGGGTTTGGTTAAGGTAAAGTTACTTTGTATCGGCGGGGCCGGGGAAGTCCGTTCCATTTGCGCGCAACCTGCCTTTAAATCAGTCAGGACTTGTGCGGTTGCGGCATTTTACCCCCCTCAAGCGGGGAGGGGGTAGAACACCGTGATTTACCGCAACTGCGTAAGTCCCATCAGTGTAGACATTGTACCTGAAACCGCGTATTTTAAAAATAAAGTTTACACGCCTACATGCTTATGTTATTATATAGTAAACTTAAAATACCGTCACAACTCTGCAAGTGAGGCCTATGAAAGCAATTGTACTGGCCGGAGGGGTGGGAAGCCGGTTGCGGCCCATCACCATCGAGCGCCCCAAACCTATGATAACCATCGTGAACAAGCCGACCCTGGCGCACATTCTGGATTTGTTGAAGCGTAACGGTATTACCGAGGTTATCATTACGGTGCAATACCAGGCCGGCATCATCCAGGACTATTTTAACGACGGCAGCAACCTGGGCATGAATATCACCTATTATGTAGAGGACGACCCGCTGGGGACGGCCGGCGGCGTAAAGGGGGCGCAGTGGCTGCTGGACGATACCTTTCTGGTTATCAGCGGCGATGCCATAACCGATTTTTCGCTAAAAGAGGTGATAGCCTATCATTACAAAAAACGGGCCAAAGCGACCATCACCTTGCATCGCGTGCCGGACCCGCTGGAATTTGGCGTTATTGTCACCAATGGCGAAGGATACATCACCCAGATTTTGGAAAAACCAACCTGGGGAGAGGTTATCTCTGACACCGTGAACACCGGCATTTATATCCTGGAGCCGGATGTTCTTGACTTGATTCCCGAAAATCAACCATACGACTTTTCGATGCAGCTTTTTCCGCAAATGCTGGCCGCCGGATTGCCGTTGGCCGGTTACATTGCCGAGGGCTATTGGTGCGACATTGGCAATATCTCTTCTTTAAGAGAGGCCACCGCCGCCCTGCTGGAAGGGCGAATAGCCAATATTACCCTGGGGCGACACATCGGCGGCAATATCTGGGTGGGCGATGATGTGAAAATCGCGCCATCGGCCACGCTGTTAGGCCCGATTTATTTGGGGCACTCGGTAAAAATCAAGGATAGCGCGGTTATCAGAGGCCCAACCGTTATCAGAGATTACACCATTGTGGAAGAACGCGCCCAAATTGACCGCTCTATTGTGTGGCGAAACTGCTACATTGGCAAAGGAGTTGAGTTGCGGGGCGCCACTGTGCTGCGTCATTGCAGCCTGAAGGCGAAATCGGTGGTGTATGAAGGCGCTGTGGTGGGCGACGGCTGTATTGTTGGGGAAGGGGCGGTTATCCACCCCAACGTAAAAATCTGGTCGGGCAAGGAAATTGAACCCGGCGCCACCATCAAAAACAGCGTCATTTGGGGGTCGCAGGGGCGGCGGGTGCTGTTTGGCCGCTACGGGGTGACGGGCATGGTTAATGTGGATTTTACTCCCGAATTTAGCGCCAAACTGGGGGCGGCCTTTGCCACCAGCCTGCCGAAGGGAGCGTTGGTGACGTTTAACAGAGACCCGCATCGTTCTCCCCGGATGCTGAAACGGGCCGCCGTTGCCGGCTTGCCGTCGGCGGGTATTCGCGTAGCAGATTTGGGCGTGCAGCCCATGCCGGTGGCTCGCTACTATACCCGGGTGTCCGACGCTTCGGCGGGCATGCACATGCGGCTTTCTCCCTTTGACCCGATGGTCGTCAACACGCGATTTATGGATGCCAACGGCTTGAACATTGATAAAGATGCCCAGCGCAAGATAGAGCGCTTCTTCTTCAGAGAAGATTTTCGGCGGGTGTATATGGACGAAATCGGCACCATTGACTACGCCACTGCCGTGCGAGAAACGTACAGCGACGGCTTTTTGCAGGCCATCGATGTGGCAGCCATTCGCCGGGCCGGTTTTCATATTGTGGTAGATTATGCCAGCGCGCCCACCATTTATTTATTGCCCTTCATTTTAAGCCGGTTGGGGGTTAATGTGGTGGCGCTTAACGCCGGCCTCGATGAAGAAAAGATGTCGGTGCCGTATGAAACCTTTAGAGATGCCTTAAAGCGATTGCAGGTTATTTCTCAGGCATTAAGCGCCAATCTGGGCGTGCGGGTTGATGTGGGCGGAGAAACGATTTTTGTGGTTGATGATGCCGGACGCGCCCTGAGCGGCATTGATTTGACGGCGGCGCTGGTTGAATTGATGTTCAGCAGCGAACCGGGCGGCAGTATTGTGTTGCCGATTAGTTTGCCCCATATTTTTGAACGGATTGCCGCCCGGTTTGAAGGCCACATTATGCGCACCACGGTTGATGTGCAGGGGTTGATGCAAGCCTCGTTGAGTTCCGGGGTGGTTATGGCCGCCGACGGCAAAGGTAATTTCATCTTTCCGCGCTTCCATCCGGGGGTTGACGGCTTGATGGCTGTGGCAAAACTGCTGGAACTTTTAGCTACGCAAAAACGGATGTTGACGGATGTGGTTTCGGAGTTGCCGGCATACCATCTGGCCCAGGCCAAAGTATATTGCATGTGGGAAGACAAAGGCAAGATTATGCGTCAACTCAACCAGCGTTTTGAAGGGCAGTTGATTAGCGCCGTAGAGGGGCTGAAGATTATGCTTAACGACCATGAGTGGCTGCTAATTTTGCCTAATCAGGACCAACCCCAAATTGAGATCATTGCCGAGGCCGATACGCAAGAGGGGGCCGACCGCATTGTAGAGGAATATGTGCAACTTATCAGAAGCCTTCAACCCAGAACCATGTAATGGCGCAGGCCCGTAGAGTAATCGTTTCCTGCGCGTAGGGAAAGGCGCCGGTGAGCATGGTATAATATCGGTGGTTCTAAAATTGAAAACTACAAGGTATTACTAACGAATCCCTCATACATAGTTCGCGGTGAGGGGTTCGTCAATTTAAAGCCAAAAACAGCCACCGGGCAGGTGGCTGTTTGGTTGTAAACAGGCAAACTTACTTGATTTCGACGTCGGCGCCTTCGGCTTCCAGTTTGGCTTTGGCTTCTTCGGCTTCTTCCTTTGACACGGCTTCCAAAACGGCAGAGGGGGCGTCATCTACAACGGCTTTGGCTTCTTTCAGGCCCAGGTCGCTGCGCAGGGAACGGACGGCTTTAATAACCTGAATTTTCTTGGCGCCGACTGCTTTGAGGACAACGTCAAATTCAGTTTGTTCTTCGGCGGCTTCAGCGGCGCCGCCGGGTATGGCGGCCATGGCAATGGCGGGAGCAGCGGCGCTAACGCCCCACTTGTCTTCCAGCATTTTGGTTAAATCAGCCGCTTCCAGCAGGGTTAATTCGCTTAATTGTGCTACCAATTTTTCTAAATCAGCCATTATGATAAACTCCTTGTAGTTGTTTTAAGGTTAAGATAAAATTAGTTTTCGCCGGATTCGGCGTAGGCATTGACCACATTAATAACTTGTCTGATACCGCCGGCAACCACACCGGCCAGTTGCGTAGCCGGGGCAGAAATAGTGCCCAGTAATTGAGCGCGTACAACATCCAGCGGCGGTAACTCGGCCAGGCTTTTGACGTTATCAACGTTGAGGACTCTGTTATCCAGCCAGCCGCCTTTAATTTCTAACATCTCGTTCTTTTTAGCGAACTCAACCAGCACTTTGGCTACGGGAGGGGGGTCTCCAAAGCTAAAGCCAATACCAACCGGGCCTGTAAAACTTTCATCAAGCGCAGTAATGCCGGCCTCGTTCAGGGTTTTCTTCGCCAGGGTATTCTTGACGACCATAAACGACCCTTCGGCTTCCCTTAACTTTTTACGAAGGTCTGTTACTGTGTTGACAGACAGTCCTTTATAATCAGTCAGGAACAAGGCGCTACTGTTTTCCAGGTTGGTAGCATATTGAGCGAGCAGTTGTTCTTTTTTCTGTCTGGAAATTGCCAAACTCTTCACCACCTTTCAAAGTAATTTAGGACTTGCGCAGTTGCGGCATTTTACCCCCCTCAAGCGGGGGGAAGTTAGCACCTCCCCCGCTTGAGGGGGACGCGAAGCGGGGAGGGGGTAGAACCCCGTGATTTACCGCAACTGCGCAAGTCCTGTAATTAATAAAAACAACGTCTTTGCGCTCCGGGTGGGGACAAAGACGTTGTTTAACAGACGATACCACGCGATAACTTCGTTAAACTGTCTTCTCCCTCGGCAGGGTATTAAGTGTTAAACACACCTGCTGTCTTTGGAAAAAGAAGGTGTTTTGCGTATTTCAGGTATTTTTTAACTGCCCCGCTTGCACGGAGTCCAGTTTTATACCCGGCCCCATGGTTGCGGACAGGGTAACAGACCGTAGATACTGCCCTTTGGCGGCAGATGGTCGGGCGCTGGTGATGGCCTCCATCAATGCCGTCAGGTTTTCCAGTAAATTTTCTTTGGAAAAACTGACTTTGCCGACAGATACATGCACGTTGGCGGTGCGGTCAACCCGAAATTCAACCCGGCCCCCTTTCAACTCTTTCACCACTCGCCCCAAATCTTCGGGGGGGACCACGGTGCCGGCTTTGGGGCTGGGCATTAACCCGCGCGGCCCCAACAGGCGGCCCAAACGGCCAACTTTGCTCATCGTTTGGGGGGTGGCTACGGTCACATCAAAATCGAACCAGCCGCCTTGAATCTTTTTCACCAAATCATCGGTGCCCACGTAATCGGCCCCGGCTTCTTCGGCAAACTTTTGGCCTTCCCCTTCGGCAATAACCAGCACCCGCACCACTTTGCCGGTGCCGTGCGGCAAGCTGACCGTACCGCGCACCTGTTGGTCTGCTTTGCGGGGGTCTACGCCCAGGCGCAGATGCACTTCTACGGTGGCGTCGAAGTTGGTGTACGATGTTTCTTTTACCAGGGCGACGGCTTCTGTGGGGGTGTAAAAACGCAGGTTATCTACTTTCTTTTTGCTTTCCAGATATTTTTTGCCGTGTTTCGGCATAATGACCTCCGGTGGTTTTAACGGGGAAAACCCCTCCCACAATATGATGATTAATTTAGTCGGTGACGACAATGCCCATACTTCGGGCCGAGCCTTCGATGATTTTCATAGCGCCTTCAATATCGGCGGCGTTCAGGTCAACCATTTTGACTTCGGCGATTTCCCTGATTTGTTGGCGGGTAACTTCGCCGCCGTCTTTCATTTGCGGCGTACCCGATGCTTTGGCAACGCCGGCCGCTTTTTTAAGCAAGTCGCCGGCGGGCGGGGTTTTGAGAATAAACGAGAATGTCTGGTCTGTGAAAATTGTGATTTCTACCGGAATAATTGACCCCGTCTGGTTTTGGGTGCGGGCGTTGTAGTCTTTGCAGAAAGCCATGATGTTAATTTGATGCGGCCCCAGGGCGCTGCCGACGGGCGGCGCGGGGTTGGCTTTTCCGGCAGGAATTTGTAATTTAACAATTGCTTTTACTTTTTTAGCCATAGTTATAACCTTCTATCTTACCTGATTGGTCTTTTGGGCGCTATGCCTTTTGATGGGTTCAGACGCAAGTAATTTTATACTCTTTCAACCTGCAAAAAGTCCAGTTCAACGGGGGTTTCGCGGCCAAAGAAGTTTACCAAAACCCGTACCCGCGCCCGGTCCAGGTCTATTTCATCTACCGTACCCATAAAGTCTTCAAAGGGGCCTTCCACAATACGGATTTTTTGCCCGACTTTAAAGTTAACCTTGATTTTCGGCGCTTCCGCTTCCATCCGTTTGACAATTTTGTTGACTTCTTCGTCTCTTAACGGAATGGGCTTGTTGCCGGAGCCGACAAACCCCGTTACGCCGGGGGTGTTGCGCACCACGTACCAGGAATCGTCATCCAGCAACATTTCTACCAGGATGTAACCGGGAAATATCCGGCGTTCGGTGGTTCGTCTGACGCCGTCTTTCAGCTCGACTTCTTCTTCGGTGGGCACCACCACCTGAAAAATCCTGTCCTGCATCTGCATGGAATCGACGCGCGTGTACAGGTTTTTCTGCACTTTCTTTTCGTAACCGGCGTAGCTGTGAATAACGTACCACTGCGTCCCTTCGGGTCTGGGAGCAGGGCCTTCTTCTTCTGCCGTCTGGTTTACGTCATCCGGGGCGGCCGTATTCTGTTTTGCCTGGTCCAACTCATCTGGTTTTTGAGCCATTAAAACCTTCTTTAATTTATCCAATCTGCCACTATACTGTCGGTCCGGGTTTAAACGTCTCTGTTGTTGACGAAAAACGCCATCGTTACCAGAGTCACTACCACGACCCCCACCACAATCCACGGGATATTGGCGCCCATCAGGCCGGTGACAATTCCTTCAAAAAGAAGGTCAACCAGGAAGAGGAAGATGGCAATGATAATGGTGCTGACGGTAATGGCTATGGTTAGTTGCCGGGCTTCGTCGCGGGTAGGCCATGCCACTTTCCGCACTTCTGCCCGGATGGCGTAATATTGTTCAACGAGGGCATTGGGCGCTTTTTTTTCGACTGCTGATGAAGTTGATCTGGTTTTTGATTTTGCCACTATAAACTCCCTTGTATCGGGATTGGGTAACGGGGGGAATGATGCAGGGTTATTGCAGGCCCGCTACCCGGGGTTCAAGTCATTAAATTTCATCGAAAAGAGGGCAAGCAACAAATTTCGGTCACCTTGCCCCCTTTTTTTGAGTTGTTACCGTCTCAAAAACTGCGTTTAAGCGAGAGGTTTAGTCGGTAATTTCGGTGACGACGCCGGCGCCGACGGTGCGGCCCCCTTCGCGGATGGCGAACTTGCTGCCCACTTCCATAGCCACCGGGACAATCAGTTCCACGCCCAGTTCCACGTTATCGCCCGGCATGACCATT
>JAJRUC010000210.1 GCA_024278015.1 Chloroflexota bacterium | reverse complement strand
ATAAACCAGGGTCAGGTCCGCTTCAAACGCGCTTCCGGACCCGGTCAGAATTGCCAGAAAATCATGAATGTTTTTAGCTGCGTCCAGCCGGGAAGTGACTTGTTGCAGCGTTTGCAACTGGTCTCTTTCATGTTCAATGCGCCCGGCCTGGTCTTTGGTTTGTTGCAGCAAATACTGGTTGCGCAGCGCAATGGCCAGGTGTTCGGTTAAAATTTGCAAAAAAGTAACATCTGCCGGGTTGAAGGTTTGGGGCGCATCCATTTCTATCAGCAGCCAGCCAAGGTGATGCTCTGCCGCCGTCAACCCCAGCGCCACCAGCGAGGCAATGTTAAACTGCTGCAAAACCTGTCGGGCGTGGGCGTTCAGTTGCGTATCAGAATCAACGTTTTCAATGATGAGGGGCCGGGCCGGGTCTGCTTGCCAGAACAAGGGAATATCCTGGGGGGTGTAGGTGACATCCAGCACATTGGGCACGTCTTCCCTGGGGTCAAGGATGGCGACGGGGCCGGCTTCGGGGGCATCGGGGGGGGCGTCGGGATTGAAGAGGATGATGGTGGTGCGCGTGGCTTCGGCGATGATGGCGGCATCGGCAATAGACTGGAGCAGGGCCTGCGGGCTTGCGGCCAGGCCAATTTTCCGGATGGCCTCCAACACCTGCGCTTTTATCATCAAATCTTGATTGAGTTGTTCTTGTACCATAGTTTTAACCTTAAGCGGTGGTATTCCACACAGAACACGCAAGAATAGACAGCTAGCCCCGAATGAGGGGCTAGTACAAGTATACTATAAAATTCGGGTTTGTGGGGTAAGACAAATTGACTATGCCTGGTAGCCTAAATCCCATACAGCTTCCCCTTTCAGGATGGCCCTGATTTGCTCCGGGAATTTATCCGGGTCAATGGGTTTGCCCAAAAAGCCGTCGAAACCGGCCAGCTTGGCCTTGTTCATTGCGTCAGAGTTGGCGTCGGCGGTAACGGCCACCACCCGGGTGTGTTTGTAGCGCGGCGATTTTTTGAGCTTGCGCAGGGCGTCGTAGCCGTCTTCATGGGGCAAGTGGATGTCCATTAAAACCAGGTCAAGCTGGGGCATGGTGTCGGCAAATTCCAGCACCTGCCAGCCCGATGCCTTCCATTCATAGTGTCTGATACCGGCAAAGGCCAGTAAACGGGCCACCAGCACCAGGTTTTGCAAATTATCTTCTACCACCAGCACGTAGGCATCTTTGGGGGCAATTGCGCCGGTATCGGGTGTTTGGGTAAATGACGGACGAGATGTTCTTTCAGACATGGGAACCTCTTTTATAAATGGGCCGCAATTTGTTGCGGCAGCAAATCAACATCGATAGGTTTGTGGATGTAACTGTTGCAACCGGCTTCCAGCGTTTTTTCTTTGTCTCCCCGCATAACATTGGCGGTCATGGCCAGGATGGGGATGTGCGCCAGGTGGGGCATTGCCCGTAACCGCCGGGTTACTTCGTAGCCGTCCAGGTCCGGCAGGTTAATGTCCATCAAAATCAGGTCCGGGTGATGGGTCGGCCTGGCGGCGATGGCGAGACCTTCCTGTCCGCAGGCGGCTTCAATGACGATATAGCCTTCTGCTTCAAGAATACGTCGCACCAACAAGCGATTATCGGGATTGTCTTCGATGTAAAGAATTGTTTTCAACATTGATTTACTCTCTGCTGCCAAGTAATAATTGCAACCGGTAATTTATCTTTCTGATTTTACTATAGCATACTTTTTGAAAACCGGCGGTTACAAAACGGTTACAAAATAATGGCGGGCAGGGAATTTCGGGTGGTTTTGGGGGAGCATACAGGGAAAAACGGGGGGGAGAGCGATTATATTTCCACGTTTAGAAGGTATCGGCCCCCTTGCACGGTGGTAATCAGGGTGGGGTGGGTGTGGTCGGCTTCCAGTTTTTGCCGCAAGCGATGAATGTGAACGCGCACAATGCCTCGCGCTTCGGCTTCGGTGGCTTCGTAGCCGCGAATGGCCTTCAGAATAAAACCGGCATTCAGGGCGGTGTTGGGCTTTTGCATAAAGCAATGCAACAAATCAAACTCGGTGGGGGTGAGTTTGAGGGGCCGGTTGCGCAAGCCGGCTTCTCTGGTTTGCGGATTTAAATGAAGCGCCCCCACCGTCAGCGGCTGGTCCGATGGTTCTGTTTCCAGGGCAGGGTGCGCCCCGCGCGCGATGCCGTCGGCTACAGAGGCCAGCACGCCGGCCGTGTGAAAGGGCTTGAGAATGTAATCAATCGCCCCGTGTTTCAAGGCTTCAATGGCAGAATCCAGCGTGCCGTAGGCGGTCATAATAATAACCCCGGTCTGCGGCGATTTTTCTTTGATGACAAGCATAATATCCAGGCCGTCCATATCGGGCAGGCGCAAATCCAGCAGGGCCATATCAAATACCGGCTGGGCCTTGACAAGAGCCAGCGCTTGCCGGCCGGTTTCGGCGGCGTGTACCTCGTAGCCCTGCTGTTCCAGTTCCAGTTTCAAAAAATAGCGGATGGAATTTTCATCATCGACGATTAAAATTTTGGCAGCCATAAGTCATCTTTCGGGTTAAAAACACTGTCTGATTAATTACGCCGGCAACTGAATTAAAAACGTGGTGCCGTTTTCTCCGGTGTGGGCCAAATTCAGCCGGCCCTGGTGCGCCTCGATGATTTGCCGGGAAAGGGGCAGCCCCAGGCCGGTACCCCGGCTTTTGGTGGTGATGAAGGGGTCGAACACTTTGGTAATGGATTCTTCCGGGATACCGGCGCCGGTATCGGTGAAGAGAATTTCTGCCTCGGCGTGTTCCGGATGGTAATCGGCCAGCAGCCGAATTTGCCCGCCCGCCCCGGTGGCGTGAATGGCATTTTCCATCAAATTATTAAAAACCTGCTCAATTTTGTCGCGGTCCAGAGTCAGGGCAGGCAGACGGGGGTCAAAATGGGTGATGAACATAATATCTTTGGCTTGCAGGGCCGAAGCGTAGCGTTGCTTGATGGTGGCGATAATATCGGCCAGATGGTGGTCTGCCGTTGCCAGGGTGGGGGTGTGGGCAATCGACAAAATATCTTCGATGATGCGTTGCATGCGGTCTACTTCCTGCAAAATCATTTGCCCGGCCTTGTAATCGCGCGATTCGGCGGGGATTTTTTTTGCCAGATAGCTGACTCCGGCAGCGATACCCGCCAGCGGATTGCGCATTTCGTGGGCCACCACCGCCGACATTTCGCCCAGGGCAATTAATCTGTCCATGCGACGGCGTTGGGCTTCCACGGATTTTTGTTCGGTGATGTCTTCAATCAGGGCCACTACCCCGTTCAGGTTGTTTTCCGGGGTGTAAAGCGGGGTAATTGTTACCGCCAGGATGGCGTAGTTGCCT
>JAJRUC010000209.1 GCA_024278015.1 Chloroflexota bacterium | reverse complement strand
GGCCCTGGTGCAGCGCATGGCAGAAATGCACGGCGGCAGCGTTTCGCTGGAAAGCGCGGCAGAGCAGGGCAGCCGATTTACGGTTGCGCTCCCCTGGAAACCCCAAACCGCCGCCGGCCTCATCGAAACGGCCAAAAATCATCCCGCCCCCGCCAACCCCGTCACCCCGCCACCGGCCGGCCGGCCCCGTATTTTGCTGGCCGAAGACAACGACCTCAACATTCAAACCCTGTCACCCTACCTGAAGGCCAAAGGCTATCACCTGAACATTGCCAAAAACGGCGTAGAAGCTATTGGCCAGGCCCGCATCCATCAACCGGATTTGATTTTGATGGATATTCAAATGCCGGAGCTGGACGGTCTGGAGGCCATTCGCCGCTTACGCGCCCAAAAAGCGTTCCGGCGCACGCCTATCATTGCCCTGAGCGCCCTGACTATGCCCGGCGACCGCGAACGATGTCTGGCTGCCGGGGCGAATGACTACATGAGCAAGCCGGTCAGCCTGAAAAACCTGACCGCCGCCATCGACAGCTTGCTGCCCAAAAATACAAAGCCATCCAGGGAGTAAACACTATGGAAACCGGACATCCGGCGCCCAAAACAGCCGCCCCCCAAGCCCGCATTTTGATTGTAGATGACGAACCAACCGCCCGCGCCACCACCCAGGCCTTCCTCTTGCCGGAAGGATACACCATCCTTTTTGCTGAAAACGGCCTGGAGGCCCTGGAAAAAATGGATGAACTTAACCCGGATGTGATTTTGCTGGATGTGATGATGCCGCACATGAGCGGCTACGAAGTATGCCAACACCTGACCACCGACAAAAAATGGCAGCACATTCCCATTTTGCTGGTTACAGCCCTGGATGGCCGGGCAGACCTGATACAAGGGCTGGATGTGGGCGCCACCGATTTTTTGAGCAAGCCGGTCAACGGGGCCATTTTACGGGCGCGGGTGCGGGCTATGCTGCGGCTTAAACGCCAGCATGATGAGCTGGAAGCCATGCTCCAGTTGCGCGAAGACCTGGCCGGTATGGTTGCCCACGATATGCGTAATCCGCTGACCACAATGATGGGTTTCAGCCAGCTTTTGCAAACCAGAAACCTGCCGCCGGAGACAATTCGCAATTACGCCGGCAAAATTCACACACAGGCCGTGCGGCTGGAATCGTTCATCAACGATATGCTGCTGATGGCAAAAATGGAGCAAGGGCAACTCCTTTTGAATTGCAAGGAAGTTGACCTGAAAACCATTTTTGAGAAAGTGGAAAACGACCATCAAATTAGCACCCAGGCCAAAAATATCACGCTCATTGTCAACAAGCCGGATGTATCGGCAACGGGTCTGTTAGACGAAAACCTCTTTCGGCGGGTGCTGGATAACCTGATTTCCAACGCCCTCAAATTTTCACCGGAAGATACCATCATCACTATTGAAGCCACCTGGCCCCCGCCGGACGGCGCGCCGGAAACCTGGCAGTATGTGCGGGTGCAGGTTATAGATGAAGGCCCCGGCATCCCGGAGGCGAAGCGTCGCAATATTTTTGAGAAATTTGCCACCAGCGAACTGAATATGACCAGCGGCTTGCAAATTGGGCTGGGGCTGGCCTTTTGCAAAATGGTCACAGATGCGCATCACGGCACTATTTCAGTCGATGCAAACTATCCCGGCGGCGCAATCTTCACTGTAGAAATCTAGACTTTCAAAATACGGGTAAATCGGGTGAATTATGAACACTATTCAATATCAATCGAAGACAGGTTATAAACTGCTGGCCTTGTTACTGGCAATGGTTGCCCTGGTGCCGGCGTGTTCAAATCCATCGCCGGCGGCCCCCAAACGCGGGCTGCAAGAATCGATTCACTACTATCTTTTTGATGAGCAGCCCACCACCGGCGCTCAATTTGTAAGCTGGGCCAACAGCAATCTGTCAAAATATTCGGCCAGACAGGTTTACAAAGCCCTGCAAAAAGAGGCGGAATATCAGGTTACGCAAGGGCATCCCAACGCGGTGGGCGTACTGAGTTTTTGCGCCAGCGCCTGGGCCAAAGACAACGGGCTGGAATACAATGCCAACAACTGGGTGGATATGCAAATTGAAGCGAAGGAAAATGTTCGCAGCCTGCCCACCGGAGAATTGAATCTGTGGCCGAAGAAATAGCCGCCCACCAACCGAACCGGCCAACAATTGATGCCCGGCGGGCAAGACTTACGCGGTTCAGTAGTCAGGTTAAAAATCAGCCGCAAATTTTCACGAATCACACAAATGATAATTGAAAATTAGTGAAATTTGCGTCTCATCAGGCATCAAATGACAGACTGGACAAGTGTGTCTATTGCCCGTTCTGCAGGGGTGCGATGTATCGCGCCCTCTACCCGTCACATGATAATTGACACAACGCCGATGTTAATTCGTGGCTAAAATCTTTAACCGCGTAAATTCTATTGATTATTTTTTGGGGGGGGAAAGTTAAGTCAATTCACCTGAGCGGCCATCTGCAAATTGCTGATGGGTTTGGCAATGACAATTACCCGATGGCTGTTGTCTGTATACGGCCAGCACGTCACCAATGTAATCCGTTCATCAGTAGTGGGCATAATCCAGCGGGCATTTTGGCGGCGCTGCTCTTCAGAAACGCCGCGCTCCGGCACAATAAACCGGTCTGTAACCGCGTAATAATAATCCCGGCCATCGGCCCGTAAAGTAATTGTATCACCCCTTTCCAAATCCACCACATAGCGAAAGACCTCGCCCTTGATGTTATGATGCCCGGACAAAACAACATTGCTGCCGTGGCCGGGCAGGGCGCTGTTAATGTGCCAGCCGGCGGCGTAGTCCGGGACATCCCAGGTTGATACCGGCTGACCGTTTTGCTCTGCAACCGACCAACCGGTCTCTCCAACCGGCGCGGTCAGGCCGATGGCGGGGATAACAATTTCGGTGGGCGGGCTTTGCGCCGGTTCAAGCGGGATGGGGGTGGGGCTGGGCGTGGGAGTCGGCGGCGCGGCGGTAGTCTGAATGACCACAGGTGGCGCGATGGCAGTGGGCGATGGTATGACTGTCGTTGCTGTCGGCTGTGGCGCAACCACAGTTTGCGGAGCCGGTACAACGGGTTGGGGCGGAGCCGGGGCGGTCTGCTCTTGAGCCGCCTCAGTGGCCGGAGCAGCGTCCGGCGGCGCCCCGAAGCCTATTTCGATACGACAGCCGGTTAAGCCCAGTATCGCTATGCCGATTACAAATGCAAAAAGCGGCCGCCTCGTTTCGGGTTGTTGCCGCGTCCGGTTTTTAGCCAATAAATTCAAATTTTGATGATGTTGCATTGTCTGCTTTTCACCGGGATGTATGTCTGCTAACAGGCGTATAGCTCTGCACAATCTTGTTGACCTCTGTCGGCGGAATATGGCGCACAACCTGGCCACTGGCCATATCAATCAGGTTCACCCTGACCTGGCCTGTCCGCTCATCTATCACAAATTCGGGATAGGTGTAATTTAATTGGGTGCGCTCAACCTGAAACCTGGCCGACATATCTGCCTCTTGCCAACTTTGCCTATACGCGAATATTGCGCCGTCGAATTTGTTCCGGCCTGAAATTCCCTTTGGCAATTTCTTCGGCCAGTTTTTCGGGTGGCAACGTGCGAATCAAGTCGCCGCTATCGCCATCAAAGATGCGGACGATGACCTCGTGGGTCTCGCTATCGACGGTAAATTCGGCATAGGTGTTGTGAATGAGGGCGTTTGCCGGCGCTTTGGCTTTCTTGTCGGGCCGGCCTTCGCGCCTGGACTTAACCTCGGCAGATTCATCGCCATGCTGAACAGTCTTTGTGGCCTGGTCTGCCTTGTTGTGCCAGTAGCGTTCGCGCATCACTTCGGTCAGCGCCGTAGCTTGGTCCTGAGAATTATTTATAGTTCCTTCAATTGGTTTTATGGGTTCCATCCGTGATACCCCTTTCAACTGTACTGATATTGATTAATATAACCTGTTAAACATACTCCCTGAAAAAGCCTGAAAGGATTGATACTGATAGGTCATGCTTATCAACTGCGCCTGAATGGCCGAATACTGGCTGCGGAAGGCTTCCTCTTTAACTTTCAAGCGATCCTGATAGCTGCTTATACGGCCATTAAGCGTTGTCAATTCTGTATCAAGGCCACTTTGGGTAGAGCTAAGAATAGAACCGGTGCCGTTAACATATTTATCCAGTTCTGTATTAAGATTGGTCATAACATTATCAAACAAATTTTGGACTGCGCCAAAATTACCGTTCAGCGCGTCAGTTAAAGCGGTACTATCCGAAAGCTCAAATGCGCCGGAACTGTTAATGGTGATGCCCACATCGGTTAAGTAACGAGGGTCGTTGCCGAGCGCGCCGGTGTATTCGCCCATCAACTTGCTGGAAATGCCCTGCCGCAACCATCGAATAGACCAATCGGAGGCCAACGGGGCGGCAGAGTAGGTTGGATTGCCGTCTGCGTTATCAGCGCCTTTAGTGGGTTCGGTCTTGGCTTTAATGAAATCTATCACATCGTTGACTTTCGTCAGCATGCTTTTCACATCGTTTACCACGCCGGCGTTATCTTTGGCAACGGTGACAGTGGTTGTGCCGGCAGCCTTGAAATCGAAGGACAGGCCTTGCACCACATCAGTCAGGCCAATATTTTTACTGCGCTGGATATTGGTAATGCCATTGATGGTGAAGCCGGCGTTTTGCGCGGGCTGAAGTTGCGCGCCGACAGCCAGGGTGCCCCCCGTACCGCCGCCGCTGGCGCTAAGAATGCCCAGGTCTTGCAAGGCCGTGCCGCTGGTGTCATCAAGGGTAATGGTTGCGCTTGCGCCCGTCTGCGAGCCGGTTAAAACCAGTCGCCGGTCTACAATGGTGGCTTGCACCTCGTTGCCGTCGGCGTAAGTGGCGCTGTTGATCGCATCCCGAATATG